>NZ_JBHWZP010000019.1:0-58609 GCF_042728395.1 Streptomyces sp. NPDC060205 | reverse complement strand
GAGTTCGGCGTCTGAGAGACGCGGTCTGTCTCGGCCCCGGCCCGGTCGGAGGGTGCGGCGCGGTCGTGGCTGGCCGCGCAGTTCCCCGCGCCCCTAAAGACGACGGCGCCGTCGTCGCCTACCGCGCGGATTGGGTACCGCCGGGACGAAAAGCCAGGGCGCAGCCCCGTTTTTCAGGGGCGCGGGGAACTGCGCGGCCAGCCACGATGGCGCGATCGTTTGAGGGTGCGACCAGCCACGACGGCGCTGTCGTTTTTAGGGGCGCGGGGAACTGCGCGAACGGCCACGACGGTGCCGCAGGCGAAACACCAGGCCCTCCCACCCCTGGTCCCAGGACCGAACCGGCCGGTATACAAGGGCAGTCACGCGCGCCGTCCGGACCCAGGGGGAAGCCCGATGAACCGTCGCACCCAGTACGACAGCCCCGCCCCGAACCGCCGCCGCGCGACAGCCCTGGCCGCGGCCGTCACCGGCTGCGCCCTCGTCATCGCCTCCGGCGCACCCGCAGCGGCACACGGTGGCCAGGGCGGCGGCCACGGCGGCGGGCACAGCAAACGCACGGACTACGCCGCCCTCGGCGACTCGTACACCTCAGGCCCGCTGATACCGAATCAGGTGGACGCGAACTGCGCACGCTCCGACCACAACTACCCCTCACTCGTCGCCGCGGAGCGAAAAGTGTCCACGTTCAAGGACGTGAGCTGCGGCGGCGCCACGACCGAGCACATGTGGAAGGCCCAGGGCACCAACCCCCCGCAGCTCAACGCCCTGCAGCGCGGCACGGACCTGGTGACCGTCCAGATCGGCGGCAACGACTTCGGATTCGGCACGATCATCGGCACCTGCGCGCAACTGAGCGCGCAGGACCTCGCGGGGAACCCGTGTCAGCGTCACTACACGACGGCGTCCGGTGCCGACCAGCTGACGCTGAAGATCCTCGACACCGCCCCCAAGCTCGCCGCCGTACTGCGGGCCGTGCACGCCAGGGCGCCGCACGCGCGCGTGCTCGTCGTCGGCTACCCGAATCTCCTGCCGGAGGACGGCAGCGGCTGCTACCCCTCGGTACCGTTCGCGGCGAAGGACTTCCCCTATCTGCGCGACACCGGCAAGCGCCTGAACCTGATGATGCGCGTGGTGGCGAAGGTGAACCACGCGGAGTACGTCGACACGTACGGACCCACGATCGGCCACGACATGTGCAAGGCTCCGGCGGTCCGCTGGGTCGAACCCCTGCAGCCTGCCTCGCCCGCGGCCCCGGCCCACCCGAACGCCAAGGGCGAGGCGGCCATGGCGGGCGCCGTCCTGAAGCAGCTGCGCAAGGGGCACGGCCACTGACGGACACCCCTTTCCGGCCCCCTTTCCCGTCCGCCCCCGCCTCCTTCCCGTCCGCCCCCGCCCCCTCCCGGGGCCGACTCGCCGGTCGCGGGAGGTACGTCGGCTCGTCTTGTTGAGGGATCACCATGTGCGATGAGGGGACTCGTGGGCACAGGGGAGTGGGGGGAAGCCCGACAGTACGCGGCCGGTGAAAGGGATGAACATCGTGGTACGACCGAAGATCTTGGTGGTGGGAGCGGGCTTCGCGGGAGTGGAGTGCGTCCGCCGCCTGGAGCGCAAACTGGGACCCGACGAGGCCGACCTGGCGCTGGTGACACCGTTCTCCTACCAGCTCTACCTGCCACTCCTGCCGCAGGTCGCCTCCGGGGTGCTCACCCCGCAGTCGATCGCCGTGTCGCTGCGCCGCAGCCGCAAATACCGCACCCGCATCATTCCCGGCGGTGCCATCGGCGTGGACGTGAAGGCCAAGGTCTGCGTCGTCCGCAAGATCACCGGCGAGATCGTCAACGAGCGCTACGACCAGATCGTGCTGGCACCGGGCAGCGTCACCCGTACGTTCGACATCCCGGGCCTCGTCGACCACGCCCGCGGGATGAAGACGCTCGCCGAGGCCGCGTACGTCCGTGACCATGTGATCTCGCAGCTCGACATCGCCGACGCCAGCCACGACGAGGCCGAGCGGGCGGCCCGCCTCCAGTTCGTGGTGGTGGGCGGCGGCTACGCCGGTACCGAGACCGCCGCGTGCCTGCAGCGTCTGACGCACAACGCCGTCAAGCGCTACCCGAGGCTCGACCCGAAGCTGATCAAGTGGCATCTGATCGACATCGCGCCGAAGCTGATGCCCGAACTGGGCGACAAGCTGGGCAACAGCGCCCTGCAGGTCCTGCGCAGGCGCGGCATCGAGGTCTCCCTCGGTGTGTCCATCGAGAAGGCGGGCCCGGAAGAGGTCACCTTCACCGACGGCCGGGTGATCCCCACCCACACGCTCATCTGGACCGCCGGAGTCGCGGCCAGCCCGCTCATCGCGACCCTGGGCGCCGAGACGGTCAAGGGGCGCCTCGCGGTCAGCTCGGAGATGTCCCTGCCCGGCCACGACGGTGTCTTCGCACTCGGCGACGCCGCCGCCGTACCGGACGAGGCGAAGGACCTGGAGGGCGCCGTCTGCCCGCCGACCGCCCAGCACGCGATGCGCCAGGGCAAGCACGTCGCCGACAACGTCATCGCCTCGCTGCGCGGGCAGCCGATGACGCCGTACGTCCACAAGGACCTGGGACTCGTCGTCGACCTCGGCGGCTTCGACGCCGTGTCCAAGCCGCTCGGCATCGAGCTGCGCGGCCTGCCCGCCCTGATCGCCGCCCGCGGCTACCACTGGGGCGCGCTGCGCACGAACGTGGCGAAGGCCCGGGTGGCGACGAACTGGGTGCTGAACTCCCTGGCCGGCGACGATTTCGTCCGTACGGGATTCCAGTCGCGTACGCCCGCGACGCTGCGGGACTTCGAGTACACGAACGCGTATCTGACGCCGGAGGAGATCCGGGAGCGCACCGGGACCGGGTGACGAGCACGTCCGTGCGGTGCCGGAAAGCGGCCCGGAAGGCGGCCCGGAAGACGGGCCGCGTGATGCGTACCGAGGTGGGGCGCACGCCAATTCACGGCGTGCGCCCATCACTTCGGTGAGGGACCCTCCGAGGGGTACCCGCCGGGGCATGACCGTCTACGGATTGCACGCCTCGCACGAACAGGTGCCGCCCGCGGACCTGCTCGACGCCGTGGTGCACGCGGAACGCAAGGGCTTCACCGCCGCCATGTGCTCGGACCACTTCTCCCCGTGGAGCGTCCGCCAGGGCGAGTCCGGGTTCGCCTGGTCGTGGCTCGGAGCCGCCCTCCAGGCCACCGAACAGGTGCCGTTCGGGGTCGTGAACGCGCCGGGCCAGCGCTACCACCCCGCGATCGTCGCCCAAGCCGTCTCCAGCCTCGCCGCCATGTACCCGGCCAGGTTCTGGGTGGCGCTCGGCAGCGGTGAGGCCTCGAACGAGCACATCACCGGAGCGCGCTGGCCCCGCAAGGACGTCCGCAACGCACGGCTGCGCGAGTGCGTCGACATCATCCGCGCACTGCTCCAGGGGGAGGAGGTCAGCCACGACGGCCTGGTGACCGTCGACCGGGCCCGGTTGTGGACGCTGCCGGCCGAGGTCCCGCCGCTGATCGGAGCCGCCTGCAGCACGGCCACCGCCGCCCGGTGCGCCGAGTGGGCCGACGGCCTGATCACGGTCAACGCCCCGAGGGAGCAACTGCGCGCGATCGTCGGCGCCTACCGCGACGCGGGCGGCCGTGGCCCGCTGCACCTCCAGGTGCACCTGAGCTGGGCGCCCGGCGAGGAGGAGGCCGCCGCGCTCGCGCACGACCAGTGGCGCACCAACGTGCATGGCCCCCCGGCCAGTTGGGACCTGGACTCGGCGGAGCTGTTCGACGCCGTCAGTGAGCACGTCACCCCCGACCGGGTGGCCGGGAGCGTCAACATCTCCTCCGACCTCGGCCGGCACACCGCCTGGCTGCAGGAGTACGCCGAACTGGGCTTCGACGCCGTGATGCTCCATCACGTCGGCCGCGCGCAGGGCCCGTTCATCGACGCGTTCGCCGCCGAGGTGCTGCCGCGGCTCGACGTGACGCGCCCGCTGCCCGCCACGGCGAAGGAGTACCGATGCGTCTGACCCGTACCTCCGACCTGTGGTGGAAGAACGCGGTCGTGTACTGCCTGGACGTCGAGACGTACCAGGACGGCAACGGAGACGGGACCGGCGACTTCGCGGGCCTCACCCAGCGCATCGACCATCTGGTGCGCCTCGGGGTGACCTGCGTATGGCTCATGCCGTTCTATCCGACCCGCGAACGCGACGACGGATACGACATCACGGACTTCTACGGCGTCGACCCGCGCCTGGGCACCCTCGGAGACTTCACCGAGTTCGTCCGCACCGCCCGGGACCGCGGCATCCGGGTGATCGCCGACCTCGTCGTCAACCACACCTCCGAGGACCACCCGTGGTTCAAGGACGCCCGCTCAGGCCGGGACTCCGCCCACCGCGACTGGTACGTCTGGGCGGACGAGCCGCCCGAGGACGGCCCCGAGGGCGTGGTCTTCCCCGACGCGGAGGACAGCCTGTGGGAGTACGACCAGGGCAGCGGCCAGTACTACCTGCACCGGTTCTACAAGCAGCAGCCCGACCTCAACGTCGCCAACCCCGAGGTCCGCGACGAGACAGCCCGCGTCATGGGCTTCTGGACCCGGCTCGGACTGTCCGGCTTCCGCGTCGACGCCGTGCCCTTCCTGCTGGAGACCGACGGCCAGGCGGACGCCGGAGCGCTGCCCGACCCGCACGAGTACCTCGCCGATCTCCGCGCCTTCCTCGGCCGCCGCAACGGCGAGTCGATCCTGCTCGGCGAGGTCAACCTGCCCTATGACGGCCTCGCCCGGTTCTTCGGCGACCCCGACTCGGACCGCGGCGACGAACTGACCATGTGCTTCGACTTCGTCGCGATGCAGCAGATGTACCTGTCCATGGCGCGCGAGGACGCCGGACCGTTGGCCGCCGCGCTGCGCGAGCGCCCGGCGGCGCCGCGGGACGCCCACTGGGCCACGTTCGTGCGCAACCACGACGAGCTGACCCTCGACAAACTGAGCGACGCCGAACGCGCGGAGGTGTTCGCGTCCTTCGGCCCCGAGAAGGACATGCAACTGTACGACCGGGGACTGCGCCGCAGGCTGCCGCCCATGGTCGACGGCGACCGGCGCCGCGTCGAACTCGCCTACAGCCTGCTGTTCACCCTGCCGGGCACCCCCGTCCTCTTCTACGGCGAGGAGATCGGCATGGGGGAGAACCTGTCGGCCGCGGGTCGCCAGGCCGTGCGTACGCCCATGCAGTGGACTCCGGAGGCGGGCGCGGGCTTCTCCACCGCACGGCCTGAAACATTCCCCAACCCGCTGGTGGAGGGCGCGTTCGGCTGCCGGCAGGTCAACGTGTACGAGCAGAGCCGTGATCCGGGCTCCCTGCTGAGCCGCATCCGGCTGTTCGCCGAACGCTACCGGGAGGCACCCGAACTGGCCTGGGGTGAACACGGCCTGGTGGACACAGGGGAGCGGGCGGTCCTCGCGCACGTCGGCCGCACCGGCGACGGGACGGTCCTGGCGGTGCACAACTTCGCCGCCGAGCCGGTCACCGTACGGCTGCGGCTGTCCGAGGCCGGGCCCGGCGGGCGGCTGACCGATCTGCTCGACGAGGGGCATGCCGGCCTCACGGCGTCCGACGACGGGCGGTTCCGCGTCGAACTGCCCGCCTACGGCTACCGGTGGCTGCGCGTCGGCACCCCGGTGGACGATCCCGAGCGGGTGGTGGCCGACTGAGTCCGGTCCTGACCGGGGCCTGATCGGACCCCGGCCCGGCCCTGGCCCGTTCCTGACCGGTCCTTGGTCCGGCCCTGGCGCGCGTCACCGCCGGAGCACCCGAGAATCAGCGCAGGAACCTCCGCGAATCACCGCAGGAACCGCAAGGCCTCCGTATGTACCATCGACGTGCCCGTCACCTCCCACGCACCACGCGGACACCGCCCACCACACAACAGCGCAACGGGGCCCACGGCCCCCCACCACACGATGGGGTAACCAGTGCTTTTGAAAACCTTCGGCTGGTCGTTCGCGGTCACCGCGCTCGCCCTGGTCGCAGCGGTCTTCTACGGAGGGTGGACCGGCTTCGGCATCGTGGCGATCCTCGCCATCCTCGAAATCTCCCTGTCGTTCGACAACGCGGTCGTCAACGCCGGAATCCTGAAGAAGATGAACGCCTTCTGGCAGAAGATCTTCCTCACCGTCGGTGTCCTCATCGCCGTGTTCGGTATGCGGCTGGTCTTCCCCGTCGTCATCGTGGCGGTCAGCGCCTCCATGGGCCCGATCGAGGCCGTCGACCTCGCCCTCACGGACAAGGACCGCTACCAGCAACTGGTCACCGACGCCCACCCGTCGATCGCCGCCTTCGGTGGCATCTTCCTGCTGATGATCTTCCTCGACTTCATCTTCGAGGACCGCGACATCAAATGGCTCGGCTGGCTGGAGCGCCCGCTTGCCAAGCTCGGCAAGGTCGACATGCTGTCGGTCTGCATCGCCCTGATCGTCCTGCTCATCACCTCCCTGACCTTCGCGGTCCACGCCCACCAGCACGGTGGCGCGCACGCCGACAAGGGGGAAACGGTCCTTCTCTCCGGTATCGCGGGCCTGGTCACGTACATGATCGTGGGCGGTCTCTCGGGTCACTTCGAGAACCGGATCGAGGAGGACGAGGAACGCGAGCAGGAGGAGCAGGGCGAGGCCGAACGCACCGGCACACCCCGCTCCGCGGTCGCCCTGGCCGGCAAGGCCGCGTTCTTCATGTTCCTCTACCTCGAAGTGCTGGACGCGTCCTTCTCCTTCGACGGCGTGATCGGCGCCTTCGCCATCACCAACGACATCGTCCTGATGGCGCTGGGCCTTGGCACCGGCGCGATGTACGTCCGTTCGCTGACCGTCTACCTGGTCCGCCAGGGCACCCTCGACGACTACGTGTACCTGGAGCACGGCGCGCACTACGCGATCGGCGCCCTGTCCGTCATCCTCCTCGTCACCATCCAGTACGAGATCAACGAGGTCATCACCGGCCTCGTCGGCGTCGTCCTGATCGGCTGGTCCTTCCTGTCCTCCGTGCGCCGCAACAAGGCACTCGCCGCCGAGGAGGGCTCGGGGGACCCGGCCGATCCGGACCGGGCCGGGGCCTCGACAGGTTCCTGAGACCCCGCCAACACTTCCGTCCTGTCACCGAGGACCTTTGTCCATGGCCCCACCCTGCCGGCGACGGCGAGGGTGGGGCCATGAGTCGATCGGGCACACGGGCGGGCACGAAGACGCCGGCGGGTACGAGGCCGCCGACGGGTACCGGGATGCCGGCCGGGCTCGTCGCGCTGGCGCTCGGCGGGTTCGGCATCGGTCTGACCGAGTTCCTGATCGCCGGTCTGCTGCCGCAGGTGGCGTCGGGTCTCGCGGTGTCCGAGGCGGCGGCGGGCCGGCTGATCTCCGGGTACGCGCTCAGTGTCGCCGTCGGTGCGATGGTGCTGACCGCGGCGACGGCCCGACTGCCCCGCAAGGAGGTGCTGGCCGGTCTGGTGGCACTGTTCGTCGTCGGCAACCTGCTCTCCGCGCTCGCACCGAACTACGAGGTGATGCTGCTCGGGCGGATCGTCGCGGCGCTGTGCCACGGTTCGTTCTTCGGCATCGGCTCGCTGGTCGCGCGCGCTCTGGTCGCCCCGGAGAGGAAGTCCCGCGCGGTGGCGGTCATGTTCGCCGGACTGACGGTCGCGAACGTGCTGGGCGTGCCCTTCGGTGCCCTGGTCGGCGAACGCTGGGGCTGGCGCGCCGCCTTCTGGTCGGTCACCGCGATCGGCGTACTCGCCCTCGCGGGCATCCTCGCCCTGGTGCCGCCGGACCCGCGGGAGACACGGTCGGCCGCGGCGACGACGGGCGGGGTACGGGCCCAGCTCCGCGCGTTCCGGTCCTGGCAGGTGTGGCTGACCCTGACGGCCACCGCACTCGGCTACGGCGGCATGTTCGGCGCGTTCACCTACATCGCGTACACGTTCACCGAGGTAGGCGGCTTCTCCTCGGCGGACGTCGCCTGGCTGCTGATGGTGTACGGGGTCGGTCTGGTCGTCGGCAACATCGCCGGCGGGCGAGCGGCCGACCGGGACCGCGACCGCGCCCTGGTGCTCACCCTGCTCGGACTCGCCGTCACCCTGGCCGTGTTCGGTCTGCTGGCCCACAGCGCCGTCGCATCGGTGGTCCTGGTGTTCCTGATGGGGGTGTTCGGCTTCGCCGGTGTTCCCGGCATGATCACCCGGGTCACCGACCACGCCCACGGGGCGGCGCTGGCGGCGAGCGCCAACGTGTCCGCGTCCAACCTCGGCAACGCGCTCGGCGCCTGGCTCGGAGGCCTGGCCATCACGGCGGGCCTCGGCTACACCGCCCCGCTGTACGTCGGCGCGGGGACCGCCCTGATCGCCGCCGTGGTCATGGCCGTCGCCGCGCGGCAGGCCGGGACGCCCGTGCGGAACATCCCTGAGCACCGCGTGCCTGGTGCCTGACGGCCGGCGGCGCGGACCGACGGGCCACCCCCGCCGCCGACGGGCGCAGCCGCGGGCCGCCGGCAGAACCTCCGGTTCGACCCGCGGTGCCGACCTCGACGAGACTGGACGGGACCGCAAGAGAAACGACAGCCGTTCCCCCCCACCAGTAGGTCGGTAGATGCAGCAGCCACAGAACGAACTCGGTGCCTTCCTGCGAGCGAACCGCGCCCGCACCGAACCGACCGACGTCGGCCTGCCCGCCGGTGGCGGCAGCCGCAGGGTCGCGGGTCTGCGACGGGAGGAGGTGGCCGTACTGGCCGGTGTGAGCGCCGACTACTACGCGCGCCTGGAACAGGGGCGTGAGCGCAACCCCTCACCGCAGGTGGTCGACGCGGTGGGCCGGGCGATGCGACTGACACCGGACGCGCGGACCCACCTCTTCCGGCTGGCCGGACTGCACCCCGCACTCACCTCCGCCGCGGGCCGCGACCTGGTCCATCCCTCGCTGCTGCACCTCCTGGACGCCTTCCCCGGGGCCGCCGCCTACGTCCTGAGCCCCGCCTTCGACGTACTCGCGAAGAACGCCGTCGCCACCGCGCTCCTCGCCCCCTTCGAGGGCACGCCGAACATGGTCCGCGTCCTGTTCCAGCATCCGCGGGCGCGAGAGGTCTTCGTCGACTGGGCCGTCGTGGCGCGCGCCACGGTGCACGCCCTGCGGCTGCACGCGGGCCGCTTCCCCGACGACCCCGCCATCGGCGGCCTGGTGTCCGAGCTGTCGCGGACGGCACCGGACTTCCGGCGCCTGTGGCAGGAGAACGAGGTGGAGAACCTGGCCCGCGCGTACAAGGTGTTCGTGCTGCCCGGCGCAGGCCGCATCGAGCTGACGTACCAGACCTTCGACGTGCACGACGCTCCCGGGCAGCAGCTCCTGGTCGGTGTGCCCGAACCCGGCAGCGCGAGCGCCTTGGCGATCGAGTCCCTCCTGGCCCCGGCCGAACGGGGGAGCGGTTCCTGACGGGCGGCGGTGACGACCAGGTGGACCGGGCAGCGACCTCCGGGAAACCAGGACCGTAGGTGTCCGGATCTGCTCCTAGCCTGGACGCGAGGCACACAGCACCGGGCGGGACACCGCCCCGGACCGGCCTTGTCCGCAGTCCTCACCCTCCACCTGGTCCCTTTGGGAGCGCATCATGTCAGCCACCCCCCGCCTGCTTGTCTACGGAGCCACCGGATACACCGGAGGGCTCGTCGCCGAGCACGCCAAGGAGTCGGGCCTCGACGTCGTCGTGGCCGGCCGCGACCCGGAGCGCGTCGAAGCGCTCGGCGACCGACTCGGCGTCGAGAGCCGCGCCTTCACGCTCGACGACCCCGCACTTGTACGTGCCGCGCTCGACGACATCACCGTCGTCCTGAACGTCGCCGGCCCCTTCCACCGCACCGCACGCCCACTGATGGACGCCTCCATCGGCCAGGGCGTCCACTACCTCGACACCACCGCCGAATACGACGTCTTCGCCACCGCGCGCTCCCGGCACGCCGAGGCCACGGCCGCCGGCGTGATGGTCATGTCCGGCGTCGGCTGGGACGTCGTCCCCAGTGACTCCGTGGCCGCCCACGCCGCCGCACGCGTCGCCGAGCCCACCACCCTGCGCCTCGCCCTCAAGCTCCTCAGCGCCACCCCCGAGGAGGCAGAGGGCCTGAACCTCTTTTCCCGCGGGTCCATCGCCAGCGCCACCGAAGGCATCGGCGACCTCGGCACACTGGTCCGCACCGACGGGGACATCGTCGCGCTGCCGGAGCCCAAGGTGGCCTTTTTCGACTTCGACGACGACGGCCCCGAGGAGTCCGTGTCCGTGTCCATGGGTGACCTGATCACCAGTCACTACGCGCTGGGCATCCCCTCGATCGAGGTGTACGTACAGCTCGGGCAGCCCCTTCCCGTCGACCTCGACCTCTCGGCGCTGCCCGACGGGCCGACCGCGCGGGAGAGGGAGGTGGGACGCAGCAAGGTCGTCGCCGAGGTGACGGGCCGGGACGGTACCGTGGTCCGCTCCCTGATCGACACACCCACGGGGTACCGCTTCACCCAGCTCTCGTCCGTGGAGATCGCCCGCCGTGTGCTCGCCGGCTCCTTCACACCCGGCTTCCAGTCACCTTCCTCCGCCTACGGGCCCGAGCTGGCCCTGGCCGTCGGCGACACGCACATCAAGGACCTGTAGGCAGCCGCAGCCGGCCGTACCGACCGGCGACCGGGCGCAGCCTGGGTGTGGGACTCCTGGGCAGACACGTCCTTCTTGGTGGGGCGCCGCTCGACCAGACTGACGGTGTTCGCCCGACGGAGGCGAACGGAACCCGGTGAAAGGCCACCGCCATGCCGTCCCCCACTGCCCCGATGTCGAGCGCCCGACAGATCGAGAACCTCATCGCCCGCTACTCCCACCTCGTCGACGAGGGCGACTTCGAGAAGTTCGGCGCACTCTTCGAGAACGCCGACTTCGTATCCGGCGAGGTGAGCCTTCGCGGCGGCAAGGCCATCGAGGAGCTGATCGGCTCGATGCTCGTCGTGCACGACGACGGGACCCTGCGCACCCGGCACATCACCACGAACATCCTGATCGAGGTCGACGAGGACGACGACAGCGCCGAGGCACGCTCGTACTACAACATCCTCCAGGCGGTGCCCGGTCTCCTGCCGCTGCAGATGGTCGCGGGAGGCCGGTACCACGACCGCTTCGAGCGGCGCGACGGCATCTGGTTCTTCGCGCGACGGGAGGTCACCATCGACTTCACCGGCGACACCCGCTACCACCTCAAGGCCCCGCAGGACGCCTGAAACCTGCCGGAGAAGTCATCTGGCAACGCCCTGGGGGAGTTCCTGCGGGCCCACCGGTCACAGCTGACTCCCGCGGACGTCGGTCTGGGCTCCGGCGGCCGGCACCGACGGGTCGAAGGACTGCGCCGGGAGGAAGTCTCCGTCCTGTCGCAGGTCAGCGTCGACCACTACGGCAGGCTCGAACAGGGCAGGGAGCGACACCCCTCACCCCGCATCGTCGAAGCACTGGCCAAGGCCCTCCGGCTGGACCGGGACGCGCGAAACCACCTGTTCCGTCTCGCCGGGCTCGACCCCGCTCTGCGCCCCGACGACCCCCGCGAGCACGTACACCCCGAACTGCTGCGCCTGCTGGAGTCGTCGCACCCGTCGGCGGCCTACGCGCTGAGCCCGTCGTTCGACGTCCTGGCGGCCAACGCGGAGGCGAGGGCACTGCTGTCGCCGCTCGCCGGCGACGGCGGCCCGGCCGGTGCCGGCCGACAACTGAACCTGATCCGCGCCCTGTTCACCCACACGCAGGCCGGAAACTACTACCCCGCGTGGCAGCTGGCCGTGACCGCCTCCCTGTACGCACTGCGCCTCAACGCGGCCCGCCTGCCGGGAGACGTCGAGATCGCGGACCTCGTCGCCGAACTGTCCACCGGGACGGCCGGTTTCACAACGGCGTGGCAGGACGGGTCGGCAGCCTCCCTGGAGCGCGCGTTCGGGACCGTCGTCCACCCCGCGGCCGGACGTGTCGCGCTCACGTACCGCGTCCTCGGTGTGCCGGCCGCCCCGGGACAGCACCTGCTGATCGGCACTCCCGCCCCGGGCAGCCGCAGCGCCGAAGCCCTCGTCTACCTGGCGGCCCTGGGCGAGCAGTGACCACGACGCCGAGCGGCAACCGCGCCGCACGACGGCAGAACCGATGTCGAGAACCAAGAAGGAACATCATGTCTCTCACCTCGTACCGCACCCTCGGCCGCTCCGGTCTGCGGGTCAGCCCGCTGGCCTTCGGCGCCATGAACTTCGACGACGGCAGCTGGGGCTCCGGCCCGGAGACCTCGTTCGGGCTGCTGGACCACTATCTCGACGCGGGCGGCAACTTCGTGGACACCGCCAACATGTACAACGGCGGCGCCTCCGAGGAGACCCTGGGCCGCTACTTCGCCCAGCGCCCCGGCCGCCGCGACCGTGTCGTCCTGGCGACGAAGTTCGGTGGCACCATGCACGCTGACGACCCCAACTCGGGCGGCGCCGGCCGCAAGGCGATCCGCACCCAGCTCGACGGCTCCCTGCGCCGCCTGAACACCGACTACATCGACCTGTACTGGATGCACCAGTGGGACCGGCACACCCCCGTCGAGGAAACCCTGTCCACCCTCAGCGACCTGGTCCGTGCCGGAAAGATCAACGCCATCGGCCTGTCCAACGTGCCCGCCTGGTGGGTCGCGGAGGCCGCCACGACCGCCCGGCTGCGTGAGTGGGAGCCCGTCGCCGCGCTGCAGGTCGAGTACTCGCTGCTCGCCCGGAGCGTCGAGGGCGAGACCTTCGGCGCCGCCCGCCGTTTCGGGCTCGGCATCACGCCGTGGAGCCCGCTGGCCAGCGGCGTCCTGTCCGGGAAGTACTCACGCACCGCCACCGAGGTGGCCGGTTCCGGCCGCACGGCCTACGCGGCCGCCTACCTGAGCGAATCCACCTTCGTCCTCCTCGACGCCCTGCGGGCGATCGCCGACGACCTCGGTACGACCGTGGCCGCGGTGGCGCTCGCCTGGGTCCGCCAGAGGTCCGAGGTGACATCAACGCTCGTCGGCGCCCGTACACAGGAGCAACTGGCCGCCAACCTCGCCTCGCTCGACGTCACGCTCACCGAGGCGCAGATCGGTGAGCTGAGCGCCCTCACGGCGCCGGTCCTCGACTACCCGCACAACATGATCGAGTCCATGGTCGGCTTCCAGCAGGGCGACACCACGATCAACGGCCTGGCTGCCAAGGCCTTCGTCCGCTGACCGCTCCCTCCCCCCCCATGGGCCACCGGCCCCACCACGCCACGAGAACGGAACACACCATGGCCACCCTGTCCGAGACACTTGAGATCACCACCCTGCGCCCGGCCGCGGGCCACACCGCCGACGACTTCGTGAAGGCGAACGCCGACATCGACGCCTATCTCAGGCGCCGGCCCGGCTTCCTGTGGCGGCGCATCGTCGGGACCGACGACGGACGGATCATCGACATCGTCGCCTACGACAGCCTGCCCCACGCGCGTGCCGGTGCCGCCGGAATCACCGGCGAGATGGCGGACTCACCCGTCCACGCCACGATCGACCACGACAGCGTGGACTGGCAGCTCACCACGGCACTGCATCACCTGGCGTGATGGAGTCTGCCTACTGGACACGTCCCCATTTGTTGGCAGATGGACCTCATCGCCCACCATCACTCGAAGGACACCGGGATGAACGAGACACCAGCGCACGACGACAGGGCCGGACTCGCCGAGGCCGACGACAGGGCACTCAAGGTCCGGGCGCAGTACGAACAGGTCGAGCAGCACGTACTGGGCAGGACATGGACCCTGCCGGAACTCGCGATCGGCTTCACCAACGACGCCGCCTACGTCGGACGCCTGGTCCTCGCCGCCGAGCGCACCTGGGGCATCGACGGTGACGTGGACGCCGAACTGCGGCACAAGCTGGCCGAGTGCCTGTGGTGGGTCTTCGTGCTCGCCGACCGGCTCGACGTCGACATGCCGGAGGCGTACGCGGCCACGATGGACCGTATCGGCGACGGCCTGGAGCGGACCCTGCGCGGTATGGGCGCGTAGGGCCCCCGACCTACCGACCTACCGAAAGGAGTACTCCGATGGCTTCTCACACCGATTCCGTTCCAGCGGTCCGCTATCTGGCCGTCACCTTCGACTGCGCGGACCCCGTCGAGCTGGCACGCTTCTACAGCGAGGCACTCGGCCTGCCCGTCGCCCTGACCACCGACGGCTTCGTCCTGGTGGGCCGCGAGGGCACACCAGGACTGGGCTTCTACCGCGTGGACGACTACCGCCGCCCCACCTGGCCGGACTCCTCCGTACCGAAGCAGGCCCACCTCGACCTGGGCGTGGACGACCTGGACGCGGCCGAGGCCCGGCTCGTCGCTCTGGGAGCCGTCACGGCCGGGGTGCAACCGCTCCCCGACCGGCGCCGCATCCTGCTGGACCCCGCGGGGCACCCCTTCTGCATCACCCTCTGAGACCGCGTCCGGGCCGGGACGGCGGGCCGCGCGGTGGCCGCCTCAGCCGTCCTGGCCGACGGGGATGTAGTTCGCGTACGCCTCGATGCGGCTGATGAGTCCGGCGTCGTCGAAGCCGAAGTAGACCGCGGCGTGCACCTCGCCGCGCCTGCCGTCCTTCCCGGTCACGTGCACGACGTGCTGCTGGAGGACCCCGCCCGGCTGCGAGAGCTGGCGGAGGATGTCGTAGCGGACCGATTCATAGGACCCGATCTGCCCCTTCAGCCCGTCGAAGTACTCGTCGAGGGTCTCGTCGCCCTTGCCGTCGTTGTGCCAGACGGTGGCGGTGTCGGCGCACAGGGCACGCGCCGTCTCCCAGTCGGGCCTCTCCAGGGCGAGGAGATAGCTGACGACCCTGTCTTTGAGGTTCGAGCTCATGATGGTCCGTTTTCCTTACTGGGCGGGGGGCGGGTTGTCGTGGTTGACGATTCCGTAGTCCGCCGCGAGGTCGGTGTGCTCGGCGTCCTCCCGTGCGTCGGCGGGGCCGACCGTGTGGAAGAGGCCTTCGATGGCCCCGGGGTTGTTGATGACGAGGACTTCCGCGGTCGGCGTGATCGTCTGGAAGGTGTGCGGGACCAGCCGGGACACGTAGACATAGGCGCCGGGCTCGGCGTCCCGCACCTCGCACTCCGCCAGTGAGGTCGAGCCGACCCAGAACCGGACGCGGCCCGACAGGACCACCCAGCTCTCGTCCTCGCGGCTGTGGGTGTGCAGCGGGGGCGCGTCCGCGCGGCCCACGGTGAGCCGCATGACGCTGGCCGCGCCGCTGGTCTCGGCGTTCGTCGCCACCTGCTCGATGACGTTGTCGTAGTAGCGGAAGTCCTGGCCGTCGCCCGGATTGCGTACGAGGGCAATGCTCATGGTGGGTCTCCTTGCGACGCGCGGCCCCGTGCCGCGGCTCGGGGCCGCGGGCAGGGCGGATCGCCGACGGTGCGGGCCCGTCGCGGCCCGCACGCCGGTCATGCCGGGCGTCGAGGTTCAGAAGCCGCAGTGCGGCACAGGGGGCAGGGTGATGTCGTCGAGCGTGCTCGCCGTCCCGGCACGGGCCGGGAAGGCGGATCAGGCTGTCGTCGTCGCCGGCTGCGGTGGGTGGTGGATCCAGTCGGGCAGCAGTGCGTACAGGCGGACCGCGATCTCCTCCGGGTCGCAGTCGGTGTTGCCTCCGACGGCGGCCGAGAAGACTCCGTGCACTCCGGAGGCCGTGTAGACGTCCTCGACCGAGTTCTGCGGCCCGGACTCCCGCTCGTCGATGCCGAGGTCGCGCCGGAGAGCGTGGAGCTGTTCCAGGAGGAGGTCGCCGATACCCATCAGCCCGCTGGACGACCGCCACGTCGAAGCCAGCAGGAAGAGGCTTCTGCGCTGCTTGAGGGTGTCGAGCATCGCGTTGAGTGTCGCCACGGCCACCTCGGCAGGCTCCCCGCCCCTCCGCCGGTCGCTGATGTTCAGGTCGTGGAGGGCGCGGAAATCATCCGCGATCACGTACACCGCGGCCTCTTCCACCGAGTCGAAGTGGTTGTAGAAGGTGGCGCGGTGAATGCCGGCGGCTTCCGCCAGGGCGGAGACCGACGGAGTTGTCCGCTTCCGCTGCATGAGGTCGGCCAGGGCGTCCGCGATCGCCCGTCGCGAGCGGGTGAAGCGCGGATCCGCTTCGACGGCCGGGGACTGGTCACTCACCATGCACGCACACTACTGCGCAGGTCATCGACAGGCCCCACCCCCTCGGCCTTCGACTGCGGTCATGGGGCCCGCCCGTGACCGCGGACGGCGGACGGGCGCCTTTGCAGCACTGGATTCCACTTCGTACACGACACTCCTTCGGCTGGTTCGCTCTCGACGCTACCACTATTCGACAGCTGTCAATTAGTGGTCTACGGTGAAGGAACAACAACCCACCGACGAAGGACGCATCATGTCGACCACCGACAGCCCCACCTCTCCCACGGCGACCGAGGACAAGTTCGCCGTGGTGGAGACCCTCTACCGCTACGCCGCAGGTCTCGACCTGCGCGACAAGGACCTGCTCGCCTCCGCCTTCGCGGACGACGCGGTGGCAGACTTCGGTCCGGCCACGAAGAAGGCCGGCCAGGAGTACCCGCCGATCAAGGGCGGGGAGACCATCGCCACGGCCCTGCTGGGCTCGCTCGGCCACCTGGACACCACGCACTCGTTGAGCAACCCGCGGGTGAGCCTCGACGGCGACACCGCCCGCCTCGAAGGCATCATGGCGTGCCAGCACCTGCCCCGTACGGACCACTCGCGCCACGTCCTGATGACCAACCGGTACGACGTGGAGCTGGCCAGGCAGGGCGAGGTATGGGTCGTCCAGCACCTCACCGTCGACAATGCCTGGACCGAGGGCGACCCCTCCGTTCTCGCCGGGATCTAGGAACACACCCCATGAGCGACACAACCATTGCTGACCAGGTCCAAGTCCGTGACGGTGACGGTGACCAGGTCCGAGTCCGTGACCGTGACGAGATCCGTGGTCTGCTCACGGCCTATGTCTTCGGCCTGGACCGTCGCGACTTCGCCCGCGTCGCCGCCGCCTTCACCGAGGACGCCGAGGTGCGGAACGTCTTCGACGCCTATCTGCCGGAAGGAGAGGCATTCAGCGGCGTGACGGTCGGCGGCAGTGTCGTCGCCGAGGGCGCCCGGCAGTTGTTCGCCGGTCTCGACGCGACCCAGCACCTGCTGGGCGCGCAGGAAGTCGAGTTCACGGACGCGGGAGCGCACGCGTCCACGCAGATCGTCGCCCACCATCACCGGGGTGGCGAGTACTACCACAGCGGTGGCATCTACGAGGACGACCTCGTGCGTACACCCGACGGCTGGCGCATCTCCCGTCGCACCCTGCGCATCACCTGGACGACCGGCAGCCCGGACGTGTTCCTCGCTGCCTGAGCAGGTGTCCGGCCACAACTGGCGTCCGGGCGACAGCGGCTGTCCGGAGTCAGTGCGGGCGAGGCGCGTACATGATGACCGCCATGCCCGCGAGGCAGACCAGGGCGCCGACGACGTCGTAACGGTCGGGGCGGTAGCCGTCGGCGATCATGCCCCAGGCGATCGAACCCGCGACGAAGACCCCGCCGTACGCGGCCAGGATGCGGCCGAAGTTGTCGTCGGGCTGGAAAGTGGCGACCACGCCGTAGAGGCCGAGCGCGATGACGCCGGCACCGATCCAGATCCAGCCCTTGTGCTCCCGCACGCCCTGCCACACCAGCCAGGCGCCGCCGATCTCGAAGAGGGCGGCGACGACGAACAGGGCGACGGAGCGGGCTACGGTCATAACGGCCGACCCTACCCGCGGACCTCGGCCGCTACCTGCAGCGCCCGGTCGCGCCCGGGACCGCCCCCCGATGCGCCACCCGATGTCCGGAATCCGGCGGGAAGTCGTACCAAACCGGTGGGCGTTACTCCACGAACCCCGTAGTGACAGCCGGTGCGGTGCCCGATCGCCGAATCGCGGGATCCGAGCGGTAGCGGGATGCTCGCGCGTCCCGGGAGCGGTTCCGGAGATCGGGCGGCACCGGACGGGTTCGGATGGCCACGGCCGGGCGGCGCCCACAGCGCTCGCCCCGCCCGCGCCGGTGCGGAGGATGCGAACGAATGTCAGGCGGACCGGGGGCGACGGCACATCCGGCGGACGGGGAACCGAGGCAGGCGGCGGGCCTCGGCCCGGTCGACGCCGTGCACACGACCGAGGAACTGGCGGCGCTGCTGCGCCAGTTGCGCAGACGCGCCGCGCGCAGGGACGGCGGCGCACAGCCCACCTACCGTCAGCTGTCCGCGCGCACCGGCTGGGCGCACGGGGTGATCGGCGACTACTTCGCCGGCAAGACCCTGCCGCCGACGGACCGTTTCGACACCCTGGTCCAACTGCTCGGTGCCACCGGCCACGAGCTGCGGCAGCTGGCGACGGCCCGCGACCGGGTGGAGGAGACCCGCCGTGCCCGCCTGGCTCCGGCTTCCCACGGCCGCGCGGGCCCGCCCGGCACGGAGGACCCCGGTGCTCTCGTCCCCGTTCCCCGCCAGTTGCCCGCGGACATCCCCGAACTCCCGGGACGGAGCGGGGAGTTGCGCGCACTCGACGTGCTGCGTCCCGGGCAGCGGGGGAGCGGCCCCGTCGTGGTCGCTCTCGACGGCCCCGGAGGCGTCGGCAAATCGGCGCTGGCGGTGCACGCGGCCCACCGGCTCGGCGAGCGCTTCCCCGACGGCCAGCTCTACGCCGACCTGCGGGGAGCGCACCACGACGAGCGTCCCGTCCCGCCCGCCGCCGTTCTGAGGCGGTTCCTCGGCGCGCTCGGCGAGCCGAGGCCCTGCCCCGGCAACGAGGCGGACGCGGCGGCGGCCTACCGCACGCTGCTCACCGAGCGACGGATGCTGATCGTCCTGGACAACGCGCTGGACGCCGCCCAGGTGCGTCCGCTCCTGCCCGCGGCACACGGCTGCGCGGTCCTCGTCACCAGCCTCGGGGTCCTCGCCACTCTCAACGGCGCCGCCCACCTCCACCTCTCGCCCCTCGCACCCCCTGCGTCCGTCGAGGTCCTCGGTCTCTGGGCGGGTCCGGGGCGGCTGTCCGCCGAACGCGGCGCCGCCGAGACGATCGCCCACCACTGCGGCCATCTGCCCCTGGCCCTGCGGATCGCGGGCGCCCGTCTGGCGGCACGCCCCCGCTGGCCGGTACGGGAGCTCGCCGACCGGCTCGCCGATCCCGCGGGCCGCCTCGCGGAGCTGTCCTTCGCGGACCTGGACATACACGCGGCCCTGGACGCCGGCCACCGGGAGCTGCTGGCCAGAGGGCCGACCGGCCGCGCGGCGGCCCTCGCGCTGCCTCTGCTGGCGGCAGGACAGGGCGAGCTGACCGTCACGGAGGCGGCCGCGACGACCGGTGCGGCGGTGTCGGCGACCGAGGTGATCCTGGAGCAGCTGGTCGATGTGCAGCTCCTGGAGTCCCGCGCCCCGGGCCGTTACCGCTTCCACCCGCTCACCCGGCTGTTCGCCCTGCGATCGGCCGCCCGGAACACGGTCGTCGCCCGCGCGGCTGCACCGCCCGACGCGCAGTGGGCGGACTGACGGCGTCCGCGACGCCGGGCAGCCGGCGCATCCACGGCAGTTGCGGCCTCCGTGGCTGCCGCCGTCTTCAGTTCTGCGCTGCCGCCGCCCGGTACGGCCGGAAGAACGCCCGCAGTTCCTCCGCGTACAGCTCGGGCTCCTCGAACGGCGCGAAGTGCCCACCGCGCGCGGGCTCGTTCACGTACACGGCGTTCGTCGTGCGTTCCAGCCACGCTCTCGGCGGGCGGACGATGTCGCCCTGGAAGAGCGAGAAACCGGACGGCACCTCCACCCGGCGGGTGAGCTGCTCGGGCGGGAGCGCGCCGTTGGCGTGGTACATGCGCATGGACGAGCCGATCGTCCCCGTGAGCCAGTAGAGGGTGACGTTCGTGAGGATCTCGTCCTTCGTGAAGCTCCGTTCGACCTCGCCGTCGCAGTCGCTCCACGCCCGCAGCTTCTCGACGATCCACGCGGCGAGCCCGGCCGGCGAGTCGTTGAGTCCCGCGGCGGCGGTCTGGGGCTTCGTGCGGTGCACGGCGCCGTACGCGCCCTCGCTCGCGCCCCAGGCCGCGGCGTCCGCGAACCAGGCGCGTTCCTCGGGCGTGAGCTCGGCCGGGTCGCCGGTGAAGACGGGCAGCCCGCCGTCCATGCGGTGGACGGCCACGACCCGGTCGGGGTGGTCGAGCGCGAGATAGCGGCTCACGTGGCTGCCGATGTCCCCGCCCGCCGCACCGAACCGCGCGTAGCCGAGGACGTCCATCAGCTCGGCCCACAGACCGGCGACGCCGACGGAGTCGAGCGGCGGGCCGGAGGGACGGTCGGAGTAGCCGTAACCCGGCATGTCCGGCACGACCACGTCGAACGCGTCCGCGGGGTCGGCGCCGTGCGCGCCGGGGTCGGTCAGCAGTGGGACGACCTTCGAGTAGCGCCAGAACGAGTCCGGCCAGCCGTGGCTGAGGACCAGCGGCAGTACGGGGCCGGCCGGCGCGACGGCCCGGGAGTGCACGAAGTGGATGCCCAGGCCGCCGAGCCGGACGCGGAAGCGGGGCAGCCGGGCGAGCGCGGCCTCCTGCGCCGGCCAGTCGAACGTGTCCGTCCAGTGGGCGACGAGTTCACGGAGGTAGCCGACATCGGTGCCGAGGGACCAGCCGGCGTCCTCGGGGGCGTCCGGCCAGCGTGTCGCGCGCAACCGCGTACGGAGGTCGTCGAGCGCGGACGGCTCGGTGTACGGCGTGAACGGCTCCGGCCGAGGCGATGCGTCCGACATGGCACGCATGCTATCCGGGGCACGCCGGGCACGCGTGCGAGGCGGACCCCGGGCGCGAGCGGGTGCTCAGGCGCGCACAGCCTGTTCAATGGTGGGGTGGCAACTGATCAACGTGTCCATCCCGACGATCTGCAGGATCCGCAGCACGGACTCCTGCGCACCGGCGATGCGCAGCCAGCCCTGGGTGTCGCTCACAGCCTGGTACGCGCCGATGAAGACGCTGATCCCGCTGGAGTCCATGAAGGTCACACCGCTGAGGTCGACCACCGTCCGCGGATGCGCCACGTCGTCGGGCGGCAGCAGGGCCTTGCCGAGCATGTCCTTGACGGTGTGGTCGATCTCGCCGCGCACGGTCACGACACGGATGCCGTCGATCGCGGAGTGCTCGACGGAGAGCCGGCCTGGCTGATCCACGCTCTGAATGTTGGTCACCGTCTCCTCGACTGTGATCGGGTGCCCGGACTTGTCCCGGGCCACGAGATGCCCGGCCATTGTGCCCGAACGCTCCCGCTCCCGCACCCACACAGCTGTGCGGGAGAGCACATTTGTACGATGCATGAATGACGTGACGACGGGTAGCGGAGCGCCTGTGAACGGAGAATGAGGGCGATGTCGGTGGGATCCCACGACGACGGTGACGGCTGTACAGGGTCGGACAGACACATGATGCAGACCGGCTACGCCATAGGCGGGGACGACGGATGCATCGCCGAGGCCCGCCACCACGCCGCGGCCTTCCTCGAACAGGTCCGTACCGAGCACCACTCGTCCGTGACCGCCCGCGTGCTGGATCTGACGCAGCTGGTGGTCAGCGAACTGGTCACCAATGCCTGCAAGTACGCTCCCGGCCCCGTCCTGATGGAGCTTCGCGTCACGGCCGAGACCGTGGACGTCATCGTGTGGGACAGCGACCCGACGGTCCCCGAGGCGCATGCCGCCGACGCGGGCAGGGTCGGCCAGCACGGCCTGGAGATCGTCAAGGCGGTGGCCCAGGACCTGCAGATCGACAGTGAGCCGGTCGGGAAACGCATAACGGCCCGCATCGCCCTGACCGACCCGCGACAGTGACCGTGCCCGACAGCGACAGCGGCCGTGCCCCTGCCGTGGCCGTCCGTCCCGCCCCCGCACCTCGCTAAGGTCGGTCCGTGATCGCTACCTCCGCCCGGCTGCTGCGGCTGGTGTCCCTCCTGTCGAGCAGGCCCACCTGGTCGAACGCCGAACTGGCACGGCAACTGGACGTCACCGAGCGCACCGTGCGCCGGGACATCGACCGGCTGCGTGAGCTGGGGTACGGCGTCGAGTCGATCCCGGGACCGGGCGGCGGCTACCGCTTCGGCGCGGGCAACCGCATGCCTCCGCTGAACCTCGACGACGACGAGGTCTTCGCCGTGGCCGTGGCACTGCGGGAAGCAGCCCACGGCGCGGCGCTCGGCGCCGATCCGGCAGCCCTGTCGGCCCTGCTGAAACTGCGGCAGATCCTGCCCACCCGGATGGCGAAGCGTCTGGCCGGTCTGGACGCCACCGTCGAGCACACCCCGCGCTGCGAGCCGCCCCAGGCTTCGGCGGACGTGCTGTTGCTGCTGGCCTCGGTGTGCCGGGCGTCCGAGCGCACCACTCTCACGTACCGCGACATGCACGGCACCACCACCGTCCGGAGTGTCGATCCGCACCGCCTGGTCCATACCGGCGTGCACTGGTACTTCGTGGCCCGTGACGTCGACCGGGAGGCGTGGCGGACGTTCCGTGTCGACCGGGTGGTCGGTGTCGAGTCCAGCGGAGAAGTGGTCGAGCTGTCCGACGCCCCGGACGCCGCGCAGATGGTCTCCGACACCATCACCCGTACCGGCTACCCCTTCTTCGCCCGGGTCCGGCTCCCGTTGTCCTACGACGACGCCCGCCGGCTGGTGGCCCCCATCGTCGCCACCCACGAGGCCGACGGACCGGACGCGACGGTCATCACCATCGGCGGCTCCGATCCCGACCAGCTCGCCGGCTACCTGCTGAGCCTGCGCACACCGCTGGAGATCCTGTCCCCGGAGCCGGTGCGCGAGGCACTGCTCGCCCGGCTCGACGCCCTGTATCGCGGCAATCAGGCAGGCAGTCAGGGCCGTGACCCGGCCTCTCGCCCCCTTCCGGAGGAGCAAAGGTGACGTTCGAGGAGGGCTCCGGCAGCGTCCGGTACGAGATCAGGACCGTCACTGTCCTGATCTGCTCCTAGCCTGGAACGCAGCTCACCACGACCACCGCCGCCCGCCGCACCCCGCCCCGCAGACCGACAGTCCGAGCAGAGGGACCGCCATGCCGTTCGCCGACGAACTCATCGGCCGCCACACCGTCGACAGCCTCACCCGTGCCATTCGGACGGCCGCTCCGAAGGCCGGACTCACGGCGCTGCGTGCGGCGCCCGGGCTGATCGATCCGCTGTCCCTGCGGGAGCGCGCCGATCTGCTGCGCGACGCCCTGCTCGCGGATCTCCCGGGTGACTACGCGGCGCTGGCCCGGACCGTACGTACGGCCCGCGACGAGGCGCCGCAGTTCACCGGTTGGCTCATCTGGCCGGTCACCAGCGCGCTCGCCACCCGCGCGGTCCAGGAGGGCGGGACGGCGGCCTTCGACGACGCGATGGACCTGCTCGCGAGTCTCACCGGGCGGCTGTCCGCGGAGTTCGCCGTCAGGACCCTGCTGCGGCACGACCTCGACCGGGCCCTCGGCATCATCATGGGCGACTGGACGGGATCGGCCGACGCCGACGTGCGCAGACTGGCCTCGGAAGGCACTCGGCCCTACCTTCCCTGGGCGGTACGGGTCCCGGACATCCTGGCCCGTCCCGCGGTGACCGTGCCCATCCTGGACGCCCTCCACCGCGACGAGAGCGACTACGTACGCCGCTCGGTCGCCAACCACCTCAACGACCTCAGCCGCGACCATCCCGAGGCCGTCGTCGACACCGCCCGGCGCTGGCTGGAGAGTCCCGACGCCCCCACAGAGCGCCTGGTGCGCCACGGGCTGCGCACCCTGGTCAAGCGCGGCCATCCCGGCGCACTGGAACTGCTCGGTTTCCCTCCCGCGACCCTGGAGGTCGAAGGGCCCCGACTGGACGAGGACGTCGTCCCGTTCGGCGGCACGGTCCGCTTCACCGCCTCGATCCGCAACACCGGGGACGTCCAGGCGCGGCTGACGATCGACTACGTCGTGCACCATCGCAAGGCCAACGGCGGCCAGACCGGCAAGACCTTCAAGCTCACCACCCGCACCCTCGCACCGGACGAACGCATCGACCTCGTACGGGAGCATTCGTTCCGGCCCGTCACCACGCGCCGCTACCACCCCGGGCCGCACGCGGTGTCGCTCCAGATCAACGGAGTGACGACACCCCGCGCCGACTTCGAACTGGCGGCCCCGGACACGCCCTGAGCGGCCCACCGCACCTCATTGCCGGGTGCCGTCAGACGTAACCGGGCTCTCCGGACGCCAGCCGGGCCGGCGGCGGCAGCGGCGCGTGCCGGGGGCAGGCCTCGAACGCCTGGATGACGAATCCCGCGAACCGCCGCGAGGCCGTCACCTGGGCGGCGGTCGAGGCGGAGTGGATCCCCTTGTTGGCCATCAGCATCAGAACGAGGTCGTCCAGGACGAAGTCGGCACGCAGGCGCCCG
This sequence comes from Streptomyces sp. NPDC060205, assembly GCF_042728395.1. Taxonomy (NCBI): domain Bacteria; kingdom Bacillati; phylum Actinomycetota; class Actinomycetes; order Kitasatosporales; family Streptomycetaceae; genus Streptomyces; species Streptomyces sp. NPDC060205. Next base: position 34,065 of record NZ_JBHWZP010000019.1, on the reverse strand, counting down.
GCCTCCTGGGCCCGCCGGGCCAGTCCGGCGATCGCTGTCACCGTGTACTCGCGGCCCGCGTCCACGTCCGTCGTGCCCGGGAACGTGGACATGAAGGCCTCGGTGAAACCCCGGTCGCGTGCGTGCAGTTCACAGACCCGCTCGATCACCTGGCAGAAGCCCCGCCAGGGGTCGGGGTCGGCGCACCCCTCGTCGACGATGTCCCGGCACGCGCGCAGCTGGTCCGCGAAGACCGCGGTGACCAGTGTCTGCTTGGTCGGGAAGCGGCGGTACAGGGTGGCGGGGCCCACCGCGGCACGGCGGGCGATCTCCCGCATCGGTACGTCCAGGCCCTCGGCCGCGAACAGCCGCCTGGCCGCGTCGAGGATGCGTTCGCGGTTGTCCAGGGCGTCGGACCGCAGGGTGTGAGGCAAATGATCGGTCACCGCTCTCACTTTACCCAAGTGGACGGGGGCGTCCGTTAGCGTCCGGCAGAGAAAGCAGCCGCCCAGGTCATCGGGGTGCGGCACACCGGTCCGAGCACGTGGAGACGACATTGAAGGCGATCGAGATCCGTACCTACGGAGGCCCCGAGGGGCTGACCGAGGTCGACCTGCCCACACCCGTACCGGCCGCCGGAGAAGTGGTGATCGACGCGGAGGCGGTGGGCGTCGGCGGTGTCGACACCGTGATCCGCAGCGGTGCTCTGGCCGCCTACGGTTTCCAGGAGGGGCATGTCCCCGGCAACGAGGTGGCCGGCACGGTCAGCGCGGTGGGCGACGGCGTCGACCCCTCATGGATCGGCCGACGGGTGTGGGGGTTCACGGGCACGGGCGGCGGTTATGTCGAACAGGCCGTCGTGCCGGTGGGGGAGATCCTCGCCCTCCCCGAGGACCTCTCCGCCGCCGACGCGGTGACGCTCGGCACCTCAGGAGTCGTCGCCCACTACGCACTGGCGCACGCCCGTTTCACCCCCGGCGAGGCGGTCCTGGTGCGCGGCGCGGCCGGCGGCATCGGCGTCATGGCCGTCCAGTTGGCGGCCAGGGGCGGTGCCGCCGCGGTGGCGGTCACCACCTCGTCTGCCGAACGCGGCACGCGGCTGCGCCAGTTGGGCGCGACCCATGTGCTGGACCGCTCCGGCGAGGGCGGCCAGGACGCCCCGGCGGGCTACGACGTCATCATCGACGTCGTCGCCGGCGCCGACCTGCCGTCCTTCTTCGACAGACTCAACCCCAACGGCCGCATGGTCGCCGTCGGCGTCGTGGCGGGCCAACCACCGGCGGACTTCGGTACGAGGATGCTGGCCTCGTTCCGCAAGTCGCTGTCCTTCGCCACCTTCAGCGCGGACACCGTCACCCCGGCCGACCGGCATGCCGTACGGGGCGAACAGTTCGCCGCGGCCGGGCGCGGCGAACTGGAGGCCGTCGTGCACGAACTGCTGCCGCTGGACCAGGCCGTACTGGCCCACCGGAAGATGGACGACGGCGAGGTCCTCGGCCGGATCGTGCTGACCCCGTAGCGCTCTCCCGGCCCTCTCCGCAGCCCAGCCCTCTCCGCGGCCGTGCCCTCTGCGCAGCCCTGCGTACGGAGCGAGCGCGTCGGCTCAGCCTGAGAAGCGCGTCGCGATCCGGGAGATGTTCGAGGTGTGACTGTGGGCCCTCATCAGCTCCTCGGCCCGTTCGCCGTTGCCGGCGGCGATGGCCTCGTAGATGATCCGGTGCTGTCTGTACCGCTCGTCGACCACCTTCGCGTGTGCGCCGCGCACCTCCGACAGGATGCTGTCCCGCCGCTCCTCCGAACCGAAGGCGTCGACGGTACGCAGCATCTGGATCAGGGTCGCGTTACCGCTGGCCAGGTCCACGACCATGTGGAACTGGCGCATGAGTGCCTGCATTTCCAGCACCAGGTCCCGCTCCGCGTCGGTGCCGGGTTCCGCGTCGCGCAGTTCGCCGCGCAGGGCGTCCGCCCTGTCCAGGCAGTCGGACATCTCGCGGCGCTGGGCCGCCGTCGACTTCTCCGCGGCAAGGCGGGCGGCGAGGGCCCGGAGCACGTCCTCCATCATGGTGAACTCGCGCAGCTCCTCCTTGCCGAACTGCGCGATACGCACCGACCTGGGCCCCGTCCGCTCCACCAGCCGGTCCTGCTCCAGGCGTCGCAGCGCCTCACGGACGGGGGTCGCGCTGATGCTCAGTGACTCCGCCAGGCCCCGCTCCGTGACCTTCTCCCCGCGCTTCAGGGCTCCGGTGACGATGGCCTCGCGGATCGCCGCGTACGCCTGATCGCCGAGGGTGACCGGGGACGAGAGCTGGGGGAGCAGAGCCATGCGGAACATGGTATTTGCTACAGCATCATTGTCAAACAGGTCGGCCGGACGGGCGGGCCGGTCGTGGAGAAGGCCGTCAAGAAACCGTCAGGTTCGGCGTGGGGCGACCGTCAAGTCCGCCCAGCAGGATCAGTGCCTCAACCACCTAACCCATGGGGGGAAGCAGGCATGGCAGCACTTCTGTACCGGCTGGGCGCATTCGGCGCCCGACGGTGGCGAACGATGGTGGTCGGATGGCTCCTGGCGCTCGGCGCGGTGACCGGTCTCGGCTTCTCGTTCGCCGGCTCCTTCGAGGACAGCGGTTCCATTCCCGGGTCACCGGCGCAGACGGCACTGACCAGGATGGACCGTCACTTCCCCTCCCCGGACGTCCAGTCCGCGGACATCGTGTTCCAGGCCCCGCCCGGCCGCAAGGTGACCGACCCCGAGCTGCGCGAGGCGCTGGCGTCCGGCATCGCCGCGATCGGCGACGTGCACGGAGTGGCCGAGGTCGGTGACCCGGCCGAGGACGACACCGTCTCCGAGGACGGCCGGACCGCGGTCGCCCAGGTCGCCTTCACGACGAAGAAGGACGACGACGTGCCCGCCGGCACGCTCGACGGGGTGAAGGAAGCGGGGGAGCGGGCCCGGCAGGCAGGTCTCACGACGGTCTACGGCGGTGACGCCTACGCGCCCTCTACCTCGCCCTTCGGACCTCCCGAGCTGGTCGGACTGGGCGTGGCCCTGGTCATCCTCGTCATCACCTTCGGTTCGCTGCTGGCCGCCGGACTGCCGCTGATCACCGCCGTCCTCGGTGTCGTCGGCACCATGGCGGCCATGATGGGCGCGGCCACCATGCTCGGGGTGAGCGACAGCGCGCCCACCCTGGCGATGATGCTGGGGCTGGCCGTGGGCATCGACTACGCCCTGTTCATCGTCTCGCGCCACCGGGCCCAACTCGCCACGGGAATGCCTGTGGTGGAGTCCGTCGCCAGGGCCAACGCGACCGCGGGCAGCGCGGTCGTCTTCGCCGGCGCCACCGTGGTCATCGCGCTCGCCGGACTCTCGGTGGCCGGTGTCCCGATGCTGACCTCCATGGGACTCGCGTCCGCGGGAGCCGTCGCCGCCGCCGTCGTGCTCGCGCTCGGACTGCTCCCCGCACTGCTGGGCATGTGCGGCCGCAGGCTCACCCCCAAGGCCGGCACACGCTGGAGTCGGCGCGCGGCACGGGCGCCGGGCAGGCCCTCCATGGGAGTGCGCTGGACCGAAGTCGTACTGCGCCGGCCGGTGCGCACCCTGATCCTCGGCACCGTCGCCCTCGTCGCCCTCGCCCTGCCGGCCCTGCAGCTCAAGCTCGCCCTGACCGACGAGGGCAACAGCCCCACCACGACATCGAGCCGTCAGGCCTACGACCTGGTCGGTGACGCCTTCGGCCCCGGGGCGAACGGCCCGCTCGTCATCCTCGTCGAGGACGACGACCCGAGCGCCGTCGCCACCACGGCCACCGCCGTCGAGGACAGGCTGCGGGACGTCAAAGGCATCGCGGACGTCAGCGGCGTCGACCTGGCCGAGGACAAGTCGGCCGCCCGCATCCGGATCATCCCCGACACCGGACCGCGTACCCAGGAGACCAGCGACCTGGTCGCCCGCCTGCGCACCGAGATGAAGCCCCTCGCCGCGTCCGGGGGCAGTTATGTGGCCGTCACCGGCCTGACCGCGGTCAGCATCGACGTCTCCGACAAACTCAGTGGCGCGCTGGTCCCCTTCGCGGTCGTCGTGGTCGGCCTCTCCCTGCTCCTTCTGATGATCGCCTTCCGGTCCGTCGCCATACCCGTCAAGGCCACCGTCGGATTCCTGCTGTCCGTCGGAGCCGCGTTCGGAGCCACCGTCGCCGTCTTCCAGTGGGGCTGGCTCGCCGGCCTGCTGGGGGTGGCGAGCACCGGGCCGGTGGCGGGCTTCATGCCCATCATCGTCATGGCCGTGCTCTTCGGACTCGCCATGGACTACGAGGTGTTCCTGGTGTCCGCGATGCGGGAGGACTACGTCCGCCACCGTGACGCCCGCGCCGCCGTCGTCACCGGAGCCCGCAACGCCGCCCGCGTGGTCACCTCCGCCGCCCTCATCATGATCGCGGTCTTCGTCGGCTTCCTGTTCTCGCACGACGCCGATATCATGCCGATCGCTTTCGCCCTGGCCTTCGGAGTCATGGTGGACGCCTTCCTGGTCCGTATGACGCTCGTGCCGGCGGTACTGGCTCTCCTCGGGGACCGGGCCTGGTGGCTGCCCCGGCGCCTCGACCGCTTCCTGCCCCGGCTCGATGTGGAGGGCGAGAACTTCCACACACCCGACGCCGCGCCCCCGGCCGCCGACAAGCAGCCCTCTGCCGTGAGCGGCTGACCGGCCCGTGCCGGTGGAACCCGGACCTGTGTCGACGGCCTTCGGGCAGCCCGACCCGCCCGTACAAGGAGCACGTATGAACGCCGTCGACGCATCCGGCACCACCGACCGGGTGCTGGTCATCGATGACGACCCCGGCATCAGACGCCTGCTGATCTCGGCCCTCGGGTTCGCCGGATTCGAGGTGGACGTGGCGGGCGACCTGACCGAAGCGCTCGAACAGGTCGCCCGCACACCCCCCGACGTGATCGTTCTCGACGTCATGCTCCCCGGCGCCGACGGCTTCGAGATCCTGCAGCTCCTGCGCGACCGCGGGATCGGGGTGCCGGTCCTCTTCCTCACCGCACGCGACGCGATCGAGGACCGGGTACGGGGGCTGCGGCTCGGCGGGGACGACTACGTCACCAAGCCCTTCAGCGTCGTCGAGGTCGGCGCCCGGCTGCAGGCACTGCTCCGGCGGGCCCGCAGCGGGGCGCAGGCCGCGCCCGAGGAGCCGGCGCTGTCCCTCGCGGACCTCGCGATGGACGACCCCCGCCACGAGGTCCGCCGCGCGGGCCGGCTCCTCGACCTGTCGCCCACCGAATACCGCCTGCTGCACTACCTCCTGAGCCACCAGGGCCAGGTACTGTCCCGCGCCCAGATCCTCGAAGCGGTCTGGCAGTACGACTTCGGCGGGGACACCGTCGTCGTCGAGCGCTTCGTCTCCAACCTCCGCCGCAAGATCGACCACGGCCACCCGCCCCTGCTGCACACCGTCCGGGGCGTCGGCTACACCCTCCGGGAGCAGGCCCGCACATGAGACTCCGCGACCGCCGCGTCTGGTCCTTCGCCAGTGTCCGTCTGCGTCTGCTGACCGGCCTGGCCGTACTGCTCGTGTCCGGACTGACGGCCAGCGCCGTCATCACCGGCTTCCTCCTGGAGGACTACCTGGACAGGCGCTACGAGAAAACCCTCGAAACGTACGCCGACCGGATCACCGAAGTCGTCGGACGCGGCCCGCAGACCGCCGACGCCGAGCAGCTCGGCACACTCCTCGGGCCGCCGCTGGGCCTGGTCGCCGTGGACGCCGACAACAAGGTGCTGCTGAGCACCGGTTCCGCGTCCTCGGTGGCCCGCCGGGTCGCCGAGCTGAGCACGACCGCCCCGGCCGGCACCATCGTCGACTACGACGGGCACGACGAGGAGCACGGCCTCGCGGCCATCCGTATCCCCAGCCCGGGGCTCACCGTCGACCGCGGGCCGGACGAAGCCGACGTACGACCGGCGGCGCTCGTCCTCACCGTGGACTCCTCGGTCGGCGACGGAACCGTCGCCGCGCTCGTCAAACGCCAGCTGATGCTGGTCGGATCCGCGTTGCTGCTCCTGCTGGGCCTCGCCGTCGTCGTCCTGCGGCTGGGGCTGCGGCCCCTGGCCCGGATGGCCCGTACCGCCGACGCCATCGCCGAGGGACACCTCACCGAACGGCTGCCGGCCACCCGCAACGGCAGCGAGACCGACCGGCTCGCCGAAGCGGTCAACCGGGCCTTCGACGCCCAGGCCCGCGCGGAGGCGACCGTGCGCTCCCTGGCGGCCGACACCTCCCACGAACTGCGCACCCCGCTCTCCACCATCTCGGGCTGGCTCGACCTGCACCGCCAGGGCGGTGTCTCCGGACCGGGCCTGGAGACGGCGCTCGAACACATCGAGAACGAGGTGGGGCGGATGCGGCTGCTCGTCGAGGATCTCTCCCTGCTCGCCCGCCTGGACGCCGGCCGTCCTGTCGAGCGGCACGAGGTCGACCTCACGGCGCTGGCCGCCAGCGTCGTCGAGGACGCCCAGATCATCTACCCCCAGCGCGACATCACCATGGCGCCCGCGCCCGAGGCGCCCGTCGTCGGCGAGGCCGGCCGCCTCCAGCAGGTGCTGCGCAACCTCGTCGGCAACGCCGTCCAGCACACGCCCGCCCGGACCGCCGTACGGGTCGAGCTCACCCGCGACCGCAAGGACGTCCACCTGCGCGTCATCGACGACGGTCCCGGTATCCCCGCCGAGGACCTGCCCCGTGTCTTCGAACGCTTCTGGCGTGCCGAGGCCAGCCGCAGCCGCGCCTACGGCGGTTCGGGCCTGGGCCTGGCCATCGTGGAGGCCATCGTGCACGCGCATCAGGGGCAGGTACGGGTGCAGTCCGAGGTGGGAGCCGGCACCACCGTCACCATCCGGCTCCCGCACGCTCCCCGCGGCGCAACTGGTTGACAATCATGCTGTAGCAAATACCATCTCTCCCGTGGGGTGATCCAGCTCCGTGGGGCGATGGCGGCCCCGCCCGGTCCTCGCCGTACACACCGCCTCGATCGGTGTGCTGACCCCCACGAATACCGATCCCTGCCTCTTCCGCCCGCATCCCGAGCCCCGCATACCAGCAGGCCGCGCAGGGTCGCGCATCCCGCGTCCCGCGCAGAATTCGACCGTCCATCTACAGCACTAGTGCTATAGCAAATAGTGGAGGATCAATGATGATCTCGCTCCCCAGGGCCAGGGTCTGTGCCCTGGCAGCCGCCTGCATGGTCGTACTGGCCGCGTGCGGAGGCTCCACGGGCACGGACGGGTCGGCGAAGCCGACGTCCTCGGTCGACGTGGGCAAGGCGGCCCCCGTCACCCCACTCGACGCGGCCACGGTGGACAGGGCCAGGAAGCAGGGATCGGTCCTCCTCTACACGAACGCGGACGCCGACCAGATGACACCGCTCACCAAGGCCTTCGAGGCGAAGTACGCCGGCATCAAGGTGCGCGTCCTCAACATGAACGACCCGCAGACCTTCCAGCGTTACGCGACCGAATCCGCCACCGGTGTCCGCACCGCGGACGTCGTGATGGCCACGGACGCGGTGGAGGTGCTGAACTTCGTCAGCAAGGGCAATGTCCTCGACTACAAGGACCCCAACCTCAAGCACCTTCCCGCCTACGCACAACTCGCCCCGGGTGTGGTCTCCATGTCGGAGGACCCGCTCGTCGCCGTCTACAACACCGCGCTCATTCCCAAGGACAAGCAGCCCAAGGACCTCGCATCCCTCGCGGCACTGTCCAAATCCCTCAAAGGGAAGATCGGGACCACCGACATCAGCAACCCCCATTCCTTCGGCGCGGTCAGCAACTACACCGCCGCGCACGGAGACGCGGGGTGGAAGAACATCGAAGCCCTGGGCCCGAACACCGGCGTCGAGTCGGGCAACGGCAACCTCATGCAGAAACTGGCCCAGGGGCAGTACCAGGCCACCTATTTCGTCGCCGGATCGGTCCGCGCGCTGATCGAGGGGGAGGAAGCGGCGAAGATCCTCAACTACACGTATCTGACGGACGGAACGCCGCTTCTCCCGAGGGCCGTCGCCGTCACCAAGAAGGCGAAGTCACCGGACGCGGGAAAGCTCTTCGTGAACTTCCTGCTGTCGGTCGAAGGACAGGAAGCCGCCTGCAAGGGCGGATTCACCCCGTACCGCGACGGAGTGGAATGCGCCTACGGCCTGAAGGCCGTGGAAAAGGTCGTCGGCGCCGACAACATGATGCTCGGCGGCTATCCCAAGGACATCGTCAAGAACAAGCCGGAGATCGTCGACCGCTGGAAGAAGGCGTACGGCCGATGAGCACTGTCCGACTCCGGCCGCCCCCGGCCCGTGTCCCCGCTTCACCGCCGAAAGGATCCCGGCGGCGCTGGATCTCGACCAACGCGAGTCACTACATTCTCTGGGCACTCGCCCTGCTGGTCATCGTCGGTTCCGTCGTCCCGGTCGTGGCCGCCGCGGTGTGGTCGACCCCGCTGTACGCATCAGGCGGGCATCTGACGTGGGACAACTTCGACGCGCTGCTCACCGACCGCACTTGGTGGACCGCGGTCACCAACTCGATCCTGTTCGCCGCCCTCAACACCGCCGGATCCATCGTCGTCGGCGTGACGTGCGCGCTGTTCCTCACCCGCACCGACGTTCCCGGACGCCGCGTACTGACGACATTCCTGCTCGTTCCGATCGCGCTGCCCGGACTCGTCCTCATCATCGGCTGGGCGGCCATGTGGACCCCGGCGGGATTCGCGTCCTCCTGGCTTGAGGCGAACACCGTCCTGAGCATGCCGGTGAATCTCTACAGCATTCCCGGTATGGCCATGGTCGCGATGAGCGTGGCCTCACCCACCGTCTTCCTGCTGTGCCGCGGCACGCTGCTGTCGATCGACCCGTCCCTGGAGGACGCCGCCCGTACGTCGGGGGCGAGTCCGCTGCGCAGCCTGCTGTCCGTGAGCCTGCCGCTGATGCGTCCGGCGATCACGAATGCGGCACTGCTGGTCTTCGCCCTCTCGATGGAAGTACTGGGGCTGCCGCTGATTCTGGGATTCTCCAGCAAGATCAGTCTGATCTCCACGTATCTCTACGACCACTGGGTGAACGACTCCCAACAGGGATCGGTGTCCGCCGGCGCGGTGTTCCTGCTCGTCACGGTCTCCGCACTCCTCGTACTGCGGAACCGGCTCGTGGGGGATACCGCACGCTTCACCACGACCACCGGAAAACCCACCGGTGTCCGCGTATTGAAACTGGGTCCCGCGCGCTGGTTCACCGCGGCCGCGATCGCCTTCTTCCTTCTCGTCTTCGTGGTCGTACCGCTGGCCGGAGTCGTGCTGGCGGCCTTCACCTCCATCCTGTCGCCCTTCATCTCCCCGTGGAGCGTGCTGACCTTCAGCAATTTCTCCGCCGTGTTCGAGAATCCGCTCTACACCGACTCGATCGTCAACAGCCTTCTCATCGCGGCGGTCGGCGGGGCGCTGACGACTCTTGCCATCGCCGTTCTCTCGGTGATCGCACACCGTTCCCGATTCCGTTTCCGCGGATCCCTGCAACAGGGCATGCTCTGGCCGCGCATGATGCCGGCGCTCGTCACCGGTATGGCGTTCTTCTGGAGTTTCGCTCTCCTCGACAGGTCCGGGGCCATCCGCGCCAGCCTGTGGGGAATCGGTATCGCGTTCGCCGTCAGAAGTCTCGCCCTCGGCTACAGCGCCTTCTATCCGGCGCTCGCCGGAATCGGCGCCGACCTCGACAACGCCGCCCGTACCTCGGGTGCCACCTGGTGGACGGCGATGCGCACCGTCGTCCTGCGACTCGTCGCACCCGCCATGGGCGCCTCATTCGTGCTGCTTTTCGTGGCCATGCTCAACGACGCCGAACCGGCGGTCTTCCTCGTCACCGACGAGACCCCCGTACTCGGCCTCACCATGCTGCAACTCGCGGCAACAAGCATCGGCGGGACCGTCGCCGCGTTGGGAGTCATCCAGATGGTCATCACCTTGGTCGTCCTGGGCGCCGGCCGCGCCCTGCTGGGGGTGCGTCCTCGTGCCTAGTCTCCAGCTGAACAAACTCACCAAGCGATTCGCTCAGCACACCGCTCTGCACGAGGTGTCACTCACCGTCCGGGACGGCGAGATATTCACCCTGCTCGGCCCCAGCGGCTGCGGAAAGTCCACCACCCTGTGGTCGATCGCGGGCCTGCACCGGCCCGACTCGGGCAGCATCGCGTTCGGCGACCGCGTCGTCTTCGACCACGGACGCGTCAACATCGAACCGGAACACCGCAATTGCGGTGTCGTGTTCCAGTCCTACGCCATCTGGCCGCACATGTCGGTCGCACAGAACGTGGGGTATCCCCTCAAGCTCCGCAAGACCCCCCGGGCCGAACGCGACCGCCGGGTGCGCGAGGTCCTCGAACTCGTCGAACTGGGCCGCCACGCCGGCCGATACCCCCACGAGCTGTCCGGCGGCCAGCAGCAGCGGGTCGCGCTGGCCCGCGCCCTCGCCCACCCGCCCGACCTGCTGCTCCTGGACGAACCCTTCTCCAACCTGGACGCCAAACTCCGCGACCGCTCCAGGCAGTGGCTCAAGACCCTCCAGACCCAGGTCGGGGTCACCACCGTGTTCGTGACCCACGACCAGGACGAGGCCCTGTCCGTCAGCGACCGCGTCGCCGTCATGGACCAGGGGAAGGTACGCCAGGTCGGCACCCCCACCGAGATCTACGAGCACCCAGCCGACCTGTTCGTCGCCGACTTCGTCGGAACCGCCAACATCCTGGCCGCCACGGTCGTCGAGGCGGACGGCACCCATGCGGTGCTGCGCGTCGACGGCGTCGGCGAACCACTGCGGGTGCCGCACACGGACCGGCGCCTGGGGCCGGTACGGATCTGTATCCGCCCCGAGAACATCGAGATACAGCGCGGTGGAGGCGAGGCGGGCCGACCTCTCGACACGCTGACGGCGAAGGTCGACAACCAGGCCTACCTCGGCGATCACTACCGGTACACCATCCGCATCGGCGGCACCCCGGTGATCGTGACCACCACGCGCCCGGCGACCACCGGCGAACTCACCGTCAGCCTTCCGCCGGAAGACATCCGCATCTTCCACGAGGAAGCCGACTCCAACGAGGAGAACCACCATGCCCCCGTCCACTGACTCCGTCACGCGAGTCGGAATCCTGACGCCGTCCGGCATGCTCGGCGCCGGCTTCACCCCGGAGAGCATCGAGCGCGGCCTGACACTCGGCCCGGACGTCATCGCGGTCGACGGCGGATCCACCGACTCCGGACCCCACTACCTCGGCGCCGGGGTCGCGAAGACCACCGCCGCCGCGGTGGGCCGCGATCTGCGCATCCTCCTCAAGGCCGCCGCCACCGCGGACATCCCCCTCATCGTGGGCTCCTGCGGCACCAGCGGCACCGACTCCGGCGTCGACTGGGTGGCGGGGATCGCGGAACAGATCATGGCCGAGGAAGGCCTCGGCCTGAAGATCGCCCGGATCTACAGCGAGCAGGAGGCCACGTTCCTCAAGGACGAACTCGACGCGGGACGGATCCACCCCCTGGCCCCGCACGGCCCTCTGGAGCCGGAGACCCTGGAGAGCTGCACGCACATCGTCGGCATGATGGGCCACGAGCCCTTCGTCGACGCCATCCGCGCGGGCGCCCAGGTCGTCCTGGCGGGACGGGCCACCGACACCGCCCTCGCCGCCGCGGTCCCCCTGATGCTCGGCATGCCGGCCGGACCCACCTGGCACGCCTCCAAGATCGTCGAATGCGGCGGACAGTGCACCACGGACCCGCGCGCCGGTGGTGTCTTCGCCACCATCGACCAGCAGGGATTCACCATCGAGCCCCTCGACCCGGCCAACGCCTGCACACCGATCTCGGTCGCCGCACACATGCTGTACGAGACCGCCAACCCGTACCGGATGCGGGAACCGGCGGGCACGCTGGACGTCTCCGACGCCACCTACACGGCACTGGACGAGCGCCGGGTACGTGTGGAGGGATCCCGCTTCGAGCCCGCCGAGCAGCACACCGTCAAACTCGAAGGAGCCAGGGTCACCGGCTACGAGACGCTCTCGTTCACGGGCATCCGGGACCCGTACATCGTCACCCACATCGACCGCTGGGCGGCGCTCCTGCGCGTCATCCTCACCGAGCGCGTCAGCCAGACCCTCGGCCTGACCGACGACGACTACGGCCTCGACATCCGCCTCTACGGCCACAACGCCATTCTCGAAGACATCGACCCCGACTCCGGCCCGCCCCGCGAGGTCGGCGTCATGCTCCTCGTCAACGCGCCCTCGCAGGCCACCGCGACAGCCATCGCCAAGGTCGCCAACCCGCTCATGCTGCACCTCCCGCTGCCGGAGATGGAGTACCTGCCCAGCTTCGCCTTCGCCACCTCACCGGCGGAGACCCAGCGCGGGGCGGCCTACGAGTTCGTCCTGAACCACGTCGTCGACGTCGACTCGCCCACCGGCATGTTCCGTATCCAGCACTCCCGCGAGGTCACCCATGTCTGAGCAGGCCACCCGTCAGCCCGTGCTCGGCGACTACGCGAGCGAGATCCGCTCCAAGAACGCCGGACCCTTCTGGGTCACCATGGAGACGTTCATGAAGGACAGCGCCGGTTACGCCGTCGCTGCCGACGAGTCCTTCCTCAACGAGGCGGTCGTCGCCGACCTGTACCGGGTCGACGCCGAGCAGGTCCAGATCTTCCGCATCCCGGCGCTGAACGTCGTGAAGATCTCCTTCCCGCGCCCCGTCACCCAGGCCAGCCTCCGCGACCGGGACATCCACGCCGGCCAGCACCACGTCCCGCTGGCCGCCTTGAAGGTGCCCGACCGGCTGACCCGGGAGGACCTCGTCCCGATCCCGGAGGAGAAACTGATCTTCCGGCTCCCGACCGTGTTCACCGACTCGGCCGCCGAGCGACGTCATCGCAAGGAACGCCTCGCGGGCGCCCTGCGCATCTTCGGCCGGTTCGGGTTCGAGGAAGGCGTCGCCGGACACATCACCGCACGCGACCCGGAGTTCCCCGACCACTTCTGGGTCAACCCCTTCGGCGTGTCCTTCAAGCACGTGAAGGTCAGTGACCTGCTGCTCGTCAACCACCAGGGCGATGTGGTGCAGGGACGCCACCGGGTGAACCGGGCCGCCTTCGCCATCCACGCGGCCGTCCACGCGGCACGGCCCGACGCGATCGGCGCCGCCCACAGCCACTCGGTGTACGGCAAGGCGCTGTCGGCGACGGGCCAGCGGCTCGAACCGCTCACCCAGGACGCCTGCGCCTTCTACGAGGACCACGGCTGCTACGAGAACTACTCGGGCGTGGCCGACGACCCCGCGGAGGGCCGGCGTATCGCCGAGGCACTGGGCGGACACAAGGCGGTCATCCTGCGCAACCACGGCCTGCTCACCGCGGCGGGCTCGGTCGACGCCGCCGCGTACTGGTTCATCACCATGGAACGCTCGGCCCAGGCCCAACTCGCCGCCAAGGCCGCGGGACCCACGATCCGGATCCCGCACGAGGAGGCCAAGCACACCTACGGGCAGGTGGGCTACGACCTGGCGGGCTGGTTCCAGTTCCAACCGCTCTTCGACCAGATAACCCGCACGGACCCGGACCTCTTCGGCTAGCGCCCGCCCGCCGCCCGTTGTCGTAGGTAGTCGGCGGGCGGCGGGCGGCGGGCGGCGGGCGGTGGTGGATCCATGCGACACCGTGTCTCCCGCCCGCGCAAGCGAGCGCCGGCCGTCGGACTCGCGCTGATCGTGGCCGTACTCGCGCCCGCGGGCTCCGCCGACGCGGCCGATCCGTACGAGTGGGCCGAGGCTGACCGACCGCCCCGACCCCGGCCGCAGGTACCCCGGCGCCGTGCCAAGGAGCCCCGGCCGCCGCGTCAGTTGACGGTGAACCGGGCCCGTCCCTCCAGCGCCGCCACGAGTTCGGCGGCGCCCGCCAGGCCCGCCGCGCGGCGGGCCTGTGCGGTCTGGCCCGCGAGGTGGGAGTACACCGTGATCCCCTCGATGTCCCGCAACGGACTGTCCGCCGGGAGGGGTTCGCGCGTCACCACGTCGAGCGCCGCACCCGCGATGCCGCCCGTCCGGACCGCGTCGGCGAGCGCCCGCTCGTCGACGACGGCTCCGCGTGCGGTGTTGATCAGCACGGCCGTCGGCTTCATCCGCGCGAAGGCGGCGGCGTCGAACATGCCGCGGGTTCCGTCGGTGAGCGCGGTGTGGATCGACACGTAGTCGGAGACGGCCAGCAGTTCGCCGAACGGGACGAACCGCACCCCGAGGTCAGCGCGCAGCCCCTCGGGAACACCGGTGGTGCACACCACGTCCATCCCGAACGCCCTGGCCAGCGGTACGACGGCCCGAGCGGCCGCGCCGAAGCCGACGAGGCCGAGTGTCGCCCCGCGCAGCTCGTGCCCGTCCTCGCGCGGCCACCCTCCGGCCCGCACGCCCGTCGCGCTGTGGACCAGCCGGCGCGCGGAGGCGAGCAGCAGGCCCAGCGTGTACTCGGCCACCGCGTTCGCGTTGATCCCGGGCAGGTTGCTCACGCCGACACCGAGCCGGCGCGCGGCCCCGATGTCGATGGAGTCGTACCCGACCCCCGTACGCACCACCACCCGCAGCCGCGGAGCACGGGCCAGTACCCCGGCGGTCAACGGCTCGTTCGCGACGAGTGCCGCGTCGATCCCGGCGAGCGCGGACACGAGTTCCTCCGGATCGCGCCGTCCGACCATCGGGGCGTGGCGTGTCTCCAGACCGGCAGCGCGGAGGTAGTCGTCCACCTCGTCGCCGGGACGCAGATAGTCAGTGGTGATCAGGACGCGTGGCACGCTCCGCCTCCTCCTCCGCCTTCGCGCGGCCGGCCCCGGCGCCGATCCGGCGTGCGACGGCCGATCCGAGCGCCGTCGTCGTCCCGTTCCCGCCGAGGTCCGGCGTGAGGACGTCCGGCTGCCCCTCCAGAACCGACTCGACGGCCGCGACCATGTCAGCCGCCGCCGCGGCCTCGCCCAGGTGCTCCAGCATCATCGCGCCGCTCCAGATCTGCCCGACGGGGTTGGCGATGCCGCGCCCCGCGATGTCGGGCGCCGACCCGTGCACGGGCTCGAAGAGGCTCGGATGGGTCCGCTCCGGGTTGATGTTCGCACTCGGCGCTATCCCGATCGTGCCGGTACAGGCTGGACCCAGGTCGGAGAGGATGTCACCGAACAGGTTGCTCGCGACGACGACGTCGTACTGATCGGGCCGCAGCACGAACTTGGCCGCCAGGATGTCGATGTGGTCCTTGTCGGCGGACACCCGCGGATAGCGCAGCGCCATCTCGCTCGCCCGCTCGTCCCAGTACGGCATGGAGATCGAGATCCCGTTGCTCTTCGTCGCCCAGGTCAGCTGCCTGCGCGGCCGGGAGTCGGCGAGTTCGAAGGCGTAGCGCAGCACCCGGTCGACGCCGACGCGGGTCATCACGGTCTCCTGCAGTACGGTCTCGCGCTCGGTGCCCTCGAAGATCCGTCCGCCGATGCTGGAGTACTCGCCCTCGGTGTTCTCGCGCACCACGTAGAAGTCGATGTCTCCCGGACCGTGGTCGCGCAGCGGACCGCGCACGCCCCGCAGCAGCCGGACCGGCCGCAGATTGACGTACTGGTCGAAGCCGCGGCGCAGTTGTAGCAGACTTCCCCACAGCGACACATGGTCGGGGACGACCTCGGGCCAGCCGACCGCTCCGAAGAAGATCGCGTCGAAGCCCCCCAGCACCTCGCGCCAGTCCTTCGGCATCATCTCCCCGTGGCGCGTCCAGTAGTCGGCGCTGGCGAAGTCGAACTCCTCCACGTCGAGGACGAAGCCGTACGCGTCGGCCGCGGCGCGCAGGCACCGCAGCCCCTCGGGAACGACTTCCCGGCCTATGCCGTCCCCGGGCACGGCGGCGATGCGGTAACGCTGTGGCACGACTACTGCTCCTTGGCTGATCGGGTGTGCGGCTCTTCACGGCTCTTCACTCTGTGCTCCTGCGGGGCCGACCACAATGGGTGCCGAGGCAACCTAGACTTGCCGCACAAGAAAACGGGCCCGGACGGGAGACGGCATGGACTCGGACGGGAAACCCATGAAGTCGTCCGTCGACGACCTGAGGTTCTTCCAGGTCGTGGCAGCCGGCGAGACCCTCACGGCGGCGGCGCGCCGGCTCGGCTGGTCCCTACCGGTGGTCAGCAAACGGCTCAGCGCACTGGAGAGCCGTCTCGACGTGCGGCTCGTCCAGCGGGGCACCCGCCGACTGGTGCTGACCTCGGAGGGCGCCCTGTACGCGAGCGGGCTCGACTCGATCCTCGACCGGCTCCGCGAGCTGGAGGACCTGGTCACCGAACGGTCCGGGGAACTGCGCGGCGCGCTGGTCGTCCAGGCGACCCTGGGCCTCGGGCGGGCGCATGTCGCCCCGCTGCTCGCGGAGTTCGCGGCGGCGCACCCCCAGCTCCAGGTGCAGCTGAACACCTCGGCGTTGCCCCTGCGCCCGCACCGGCGGACCTTCGACGTGGCCGTCCACGTGGGCAGTCCGCCGGACTCCTCGCTGCGGATGCGCCGGCTGGCGGAGAACCGCCGGGTGCCGTGCGCGTCGCCCTCGTACCTGGCACGGCACGGCGCGCCCACCTGCGTGGAGGATCTGGCCCGGCACGACTGCATCGTGCTGCGGGAGAACGAGGGGGACTACGCGCTCTGGCGGTTCGGTGACGTCAGCGATCCGCGCCATGTCCGGGTGAGGGGTCCGCTGCAGAGCAACGACGGGGACATCGTGACCGGCTGGGCGCTGGAGGGCCGAGGCGTGATCATGCGCTCGGAGTGGCAGGTCCGGCCCCATATCGAGCGCGGTGACCTGGTCCGCGTACTGCCGCACATCCCTACGCCCGCGGCCGACATCTACGCGCTGCTGGAAGACGACGGGCATGTTCCCCGGCGGGTTACGGAGCTGATCGAGCACCTGGCGGCGCGGCTGCCGGGACGGCTTGCGGCGCGGTCGGCCTGACGCGACTGTTTCCGGCAGGGAAAGGTTGGGTTGCCCCGGATGTGACGTATCGCTTGCACAGGGCGGTCGGCAGCCGTGCCGTGACTAGCCGTGTCGCAACAGGACGTCCTCGGTCAGGTCGGGGAGGGGGCGCCCCGTTCCCAGGGCCGTGGAGCGCAGCCGCGCCAGCGCCTCGGCGGGCGTGATGCCCAGCCGCTCGGCCATCACGCCGGTCGCCACATGGGTGCGCTGCCAGTGCGCGTCCAGCACGGGGGTGATCCGCGCGGTGAGCAGGATGAGCGCCGCGGCCCGTACGGCCAGCCTGGCGGCCTCTTCCGCCTCGACCCCCAGCGGACCGGCCTCGAAGCGCAGCATGTCCGCCGTCCCCAGATGCGCATGGCCCTCCACCAGCGGAAACGCGTAAATGGCACCCACCGTGGACAAGCGTTCCCGGGCGAGGGGGCCGAACAGGGGCCACGGGGTCACGGAGCCGTGCAGGTCCTCGACCATGAGCGGCCGGCCGATCGCCGCGGCCGACACACAGGGCCCTTCGCCCACCTCGAACTGCAGCTCCTCCAGACGCTGGGCCGCCGAACTGGTGGCGTACAGCATCCGCCGGTGCGGTGTCTCGGTCCACAGGGCCAGAGTGACGGCGTCCACCGGCAGTTCTTCGCACAGGGCCTCGGCCACCCGCTGGGCCATCCCGCGCTCGTGGTCGGGGCCGGTGGCGGCCCGGACCACCGCTTCAGCGGGCCACGGGTCGGCAACCATGTCGGCCTCACTCTCCACGCGGTTCCCCGGAGCCCCCGCCGGAACGGGGTGCCCTTCGGGTTTCCGCACAGGAGGCTTCTAAACGGAAGACGCCCTCCGCCCGTTCCGCGGTCACCGCGGTCACCCCGGGTCATGTCACCGGCCCTGCTTCCGATCACCGCCGCTCCTCCTCTACGCTCGGCGCAGGCGCAGTCGGGTTCTCGACCGCACCGCAGGCTCCCGGCCCCCGAGCCCTGACCGACTGTCACGGCCGGCCGGAGCCGCATCGCCGACATCGTCCGTGGCTCCGGCCCTGCCCTCCTGGCGCGTCGGCGAGGCAACTCCCGCCGTCTGGCCCTGCTGCCAGGAGGGCCATTCGCACGGCGGCCCGAGCCGCCCGTCCCCGTCGAAGCGACGTTCCGGCGACGTTGCGGCCACCATCCGGAGGTTCTGAGCAGGCGTCCCTTGGTGCAGGAGTGGCTGAATGGGTACTCAGCCGACGAACGCAGAGGAAGGGGCGTACGGAATGCGCATCGATCTGACCGGCCGCACGGCACTGGTCACCGGATCCACTCAGGGAATCGGCGCGGCGATCGCCACGGGCCTCGCGCGGGCCGGCGCCCGCGTCGCCGTCAACGGCCGGAACCCGCAACGCACCGAGGAGAGCGCGGCCCGGCTGGCCAAGGACGTGCCGGGCGCGGACGTGATGCCCGTGGCGGCGGACGTGACCACCGAAGAGGGGGCGGCGCAGGTGGTGGACGCCCTGCCGCAGGTGGACATCCTCGTCAACAACCTCGGGATCTTCGGGTCCGCGGCCCCCCTGGAGATCACCGACGACGAATGGCGCCGCTACTTCGAGGTCAATGTGCTGGCGGCCGTACGACTGATCCGCTCGTACCTGCCGGGCATGACGGAACGGGGCTGGGGGCGCGTCCAGAACATCGCCAGCGACTCCGCCGTGGTCATCCCCGCGGAAATGATCCACTACGGCATGTCGAAGACCGCCCTGCTCGCGGTCGGCCGGGGCTTCGCGAAGGAGGCGGCCGGCACCGGCGTCACGGTGAACTCGGTCATCGCCGGCCCCACGCACACGGGAGGCGTCGAGGACTTCGTGTACGGACTCGTCAACCGTGACCTTCCGTGGGACGAGGCCCAGCGTGCCTTCATGAAGGAGCACCGACCGCAGTCCCTGCTGCAACGGCTGATCGAGCCGGAGGAGATCGCGAACATGGTCGTCTACCTCAGCTCCGACCAGGCGTCGGCCACCACGGGCGGCGCGCTGCGGGTCGACGGCGGATACGTCGACTCCATCCTGCCGTGACGCGATCGGCGCTCACCTGCTCTCGCACGCACTCCGAGGCGCTGTCACGCGGGGCGTGGGCCGTCACTGCCGGGCTGCTCGACCATCCGTGACAGCTCGACCCGTGAGCGCACCCCGAGCGCGGCGAACACCTTGCGCAGGTGATAGTCGACCGTGCGGGTGCTCACGGCCAGGCGCAGCGCCACCTCCCGGTTCGTGGCGCCCTCGGCCACACAGCGCGCGATCCGCAGCTGCTGCGGTGTGAGGCCGTCCAGCGCACCGGCCCGCGCCGCGGCCGGAGCGGCTCCGTTCGCCCTGAGTTCGGCCCGCGCCTGGTCCGCCCAGATACGGGCGCCGCAGCGCTCGAAGGCGACCAGCGCGGCCCGCAGACAGCCGCCCGCCTCGCGGAGTCTGCGCCGTCTGCGCAGCCACTTGCCGTACAGCAGCTGGGTACGCGCCTGTTCGAAGTCACCGCCCGCCTGCGCGTGCAGGGCGAGGGCGTCCTCGTACAACGCGTCCGCCCGGTCCGCGTCGGCCACCAGCGCACGGCACCGGGCGAGTTGGGCGGGCGCCTGCACGTCCGCGCCGAAGCGCGCCCACAGCGCGAACTCCTCGACGACCGCACGGGCGTCCTCCCGCTGTCCGGCGAGCACCGCGGCCTCCACATAGCAGGGCATGACCAGCATGCGTACGGCGAAGTGACCGCCGTCCGGGCCCGGGCGGACCAGCGGGCCGAGCCGGGCAGCCGCCTCGAACGGGCGCCCGCGCCCCAGGTCGGCGCGGCCCGCGGCCCATTCGGCGAGGGTGGCCGCCTGCATCAGCCCATGACGCCGCGCGATGGTCAGCGCGGCGTCCGCATGGTGCGCGACGAGCGTCGACTCGTCCGCGATCGACGCCGCGAGGGCCAGCACGGCATGGTGGTGGGCCGCTACGTTGGCCTGCCCGTACCGGTGCGCGGCCCGAAGTCCCTCCTCCGCGTGCGCCCGGGCCCGCGCGTGCTGTCCCGTCCGCAACTCCGCGTAGGCCAGCAGTTCCAGGGCCCGAGGCAGGGCTGCCTCCGGGCCGTGGGAGCGGGCCGTCGCGAGAGTCCGGGCGCCGATCCGGCAGGCGGCGGGTACATCCCCCAGCAGGAGCGCCGCCGCGCCCGACCACAGCAGCCGCTCCGGCGCGTCCTCCTCCCAGGCGTGCTCGACCACGCGTCGCAGCCGGGGGATGGCCCGGCCGAAGTCCCGTTCCAGCATCGCCCGCATGCCGTGCAGGTAGTCCCGGGGCAGACCGTCCGGTCCGGCGGCGGGGGCCGCCGAGGGCGGGACCCCGGAACGCGTGGCCGGGCGGCCGACGGCGGCCGGCGCCGGGGCGCCGGGGGCGGTCGCCCCGTCCGCGACCGCCCGCACGTGCAGGACCGTGCCGGCCGTCGCCACCGCGGTACGGTCCGCCGCGTTCAGCGCCCGCAGACAGGCGACGGCGTCTCCCGTGGCCCAGGCGGCCTCCGCCGCGGCGAGCCCCGCGAGCAGGGCGTGCGCCGGATCGTCGACGGCGAGCAGGGAGCGGGCGAGCAGCAGGGCCTCACCGGCGTCGGCCGCGGGGCCGTCACGCAACGTGAGGATTCCCCGCACCCAGGCCGCCCGCCCCCGGACGACCGCGGGCAGGGCGCTGCCGTCGCCGGCCCGGCCGGCCAACCGGCGGGCCGCCCGCGCCCGGCCCGCGAGCAGCGCCTGCCCGGCCGCCGCGGTCAGGAGCTCCGCCCGCTCGCGCCCGTCCGGCGTCAGCTCCGCGGCCCGGGCGTACGCCGCCGAGCGCTGGGCGCGGGACGCGGCGACGCACGGGTCGGCCGCGGCGGCGGACAGCTGGTCCGCCAAGGCAGGGGCGTGCCCGGCGACCGACCAGGCCCGGTGGAGCAGCGCGACGAGCCCGTGCCCCTCGCCCTCCGCAGCGGAGGCGAGCGCCCGGTGCGCGGCGCGCCGCCGGTCGGGAGGAGCGCAGGCGTGGACCGCTTTGCGCAGGAGCGGGCCGGTGAAGCGGAACCGGCCGCCGGACAGCACCAGGACGTCCGGGAGCCGGTCCGCGCCGAGGACGGCCCGCGCCCGGCCGAACCGCGCCGCCGCCCCGCGGACCAGGTCGTCGTCGGCGCCGACGCCGTCGGGATCGTGTTCGTGCGCCGCGGCCACCAGCAGGAGGAGGTCGCCCGCGGCGGCGGAGAACCCCGCCAGATGCGCGCCTGCCACCCTGCGCAGCGCTTCGGCGTCGGCCAGGGGCCACGGCAAGCGGTGTTCGCCGGACAGCTCGGCAAAGGACAGCCCGGCCACCAGCGCACGCAGCAGGGCCGGATTGCCCTGGGCCTCGTCCAGCAGCTCCCCTCGGACGGCCGGGGCGACGGGGCCGCGCGCCGAGCCGTCGAGCAGCGCGTCCATGGCGGACGACGGCAGCGGTCCGAGCGTCAGGACGGGCAGCGCGGCGAAGTCGGGACCGGTCGCGTGCTGCCCGGCGACCGTCAGGAGCAGCCGCACCGGCCCGGCCGCGGGCAGCCGCCGGGCGGCGAAGCCCAGTGCGGCCCGTGAGCGGGCGTCCCACAGGTGCGCGTCGTCGACACACACCAGCAGGGGCGAGCCCGCGGCGGCGTCGGACAGCGAACGGAGCAGCCATTCCGGTGCCGTCCCGGGAGCAGGAACGCCGAGGGTCCGTCCGCCCGGGAGACCGTCGGCGGCACACCGCAGCGCGTGCACGCCACTGAGCGGAAGCGATGATTCCGCACGGCTGGCCCGTACGCGCAGCACGGGTCCGGCCGTGAAGGAGCGGGCCGCCCAGTCGAGCAGCGCGGTACGGCCGAGGCCCGGATCCCCGGTCAGTACGAGCACCGGGGCGTCCGGGCCGGACAGGTCCGACACGGCTGCCAGCGCGGCCAGTTCCGCGTCCCGGCCGAGCGGTGGAAGAGAGCGTGGTGGGGGTGTGCGCGGTGCGGGGGAGCGCGGTGGGGGAGACTGGGGCGCGTTCGTCCGTCCGGTCATCCCCGTGACGTTACGTTCGCGCGCCGAGAGGCGGAAGCTTTCCGTCCGGCGCCTGCCGTCACGTGGTTTCCCGCTCCCACCTGGGCCGACACGTCCGGTGGCCCGGGTTCGCGTGTACGTCTGCCCAGCGGCGTCACCGCAGATCTGTGCACACGCACAGCCGCGCACCCGCACCCGCATCCGCACGCGCCGATGGGCGGCCGCGTTCCCCTCGCGACCGCCCACCGGCTGCTCATCGGAGCGCCGGCCTCAGGAGGTGTGCGGGCAGTTGCCCCGGTACTCCTCGATGGTCAGGCTCGGCCGCGGCAGCGGGCAGAGGAACTGCTCGTAGCGGGTGTCGTTGTCCACGAACCGCTTGAGCCAGGAAATGCTGTACTTCGCGATCGTCGTGTCGGACGAGTTCGGCGTGAAGTGCGTCGCGCCGTTGAGCTCCAGATACGCCTTGTCGGTGGACGACGGCAGGCTTCCGTAGAACGGCTCCGCGTGCGAGGCGACGGGCGCGATCGTGTCGCCGTCCGCGCCGAAGATCAGCGTGGGTGTGCTGACCTCGGGCCAGGACTTGTCGGTGTTCCAGGGCGTCAGCGGGATCGCCGCCTGGAGGGCCGGGCGGGACTTGGCCGCTTCGAGGCTGCCGCCACCGCCCATCGAGTGGCCCGCCACCGCGAGCCGGCTGCTGTCGATCCTGGTGCGTACGCTGCTGCGCTCGGTGAGGTAGTCCAGCGCGGCAAGCAGCTGACGGCCGCGCGAGTCGGGCTGGTCCAGGGTCGTCAGGGTGTCGATGGTGAAGACGACGAAGCCCTGGGAGGCCAGCCGTGGGCCCAGCCACGAGATCGAGGACTGGGTTCCGGTGTACCCGGGGGAGATCGCCACCGCGCCGAACGTGCCGTCGCTGGTGCTCGTCGGGTAGTACACGGTTCCGCCGCCGAAGCCGGTGACCGCCAGCGAGGAGACGGATGTCTGGGACACGCTGTAGGAACCGCGTGCCGCCTCGATGCTCGACGTGGTGGGCGCGGGACCGCGCTCGTAGGGGTTGTCCGCGGCCTGCGCCCCGGGAGTCGCCAGGGAGCTGAGACCCACGACGGCGGCCAGCGCCGCGAGGGCACCGGTCATCCGCCTCGCGGTCCTGCTCCTGTGGTCGCGCCGACCGTGGACGGCGGACCCGGGCGAAGGTGTCCCGGGGGTGAGCGAGCTGTTCTGCGAGTGCTGCTGCACGACGAAGTCGTCCTCTCGGCCGTGACGTGCCGCCGGACCGGACGTGCCGCACGGAGGGCCCGCGCGGTGCGTCCGGCAGCTCTGCCGACGGCGCCGACCGGTGGTCGGCCGTGCCACTGTCGAGCCGGCGGGAGGGCGCGGCCATCGGCAATATCACCGGTCTTCAACAAACGGGTCTTCAACGAACCGCTCCGCGACGAACCGGGCTTCGGCCAACGCCCCCCGCGCCCTGATCACTTGACGGTGATGCTGCCCACGTGGCCGAGATCGGCGACGGATCGGGGGGCTGGTTCCGAGGCCGTTGGCGTGAGTACGCCGTCCGGACGGCCATGACACCGTGTCTCGTCGTCCGGGGGAGCGCCGGCGGTCCGAGGGGCCGTTCAGCGGCGTCTGGCGATGCCGGAGGATGCCTGCGGCCGGTTCGGCGGGTCGGGCCGCCGGTTCAGCGGGTCAGGTCGATGCACGCGGTGACGCACTTGCCGGCCGGTTCGAGGTCCACCCGGAACTCCTGGGCGACGGCCATGACGATCTCCAGGCCGTGCTGGCCGACCCTGTGCGGGTCGACGGAGCGGGCCACGGGCCGGGCACCGACGCTGTCGTGCACGCTCACCGCGACCAGCTCGTCGGTGATGCGCAGCTCCATCCGCAGCGGGCCGGGAGCGTATTTGTGCGCGTTGGTGACCAGCTCGCTGACCACCAGCTGTGTGAGGTCCGTCGCGCGGGGCGAGACTCGTACCCCGTGGTCCGCTCCTGCGCGGGCCAGGAAGTCGGCCGCGAAGCGCCGGGCCTCGGCGATGCAGGCGCCGCCTCCGGTCATGGAGACGGTGGCGGCTATGGCATGGGCTTGTGACGGCCCCGCGCCGCCTCTCCCGACTGACTCCACTTTTTGTCCACCTTCATTACCGTTGTCCGTTCGCGGCTACCCTGTTTGGCGTGACACATGCTGCTTCCGCTGGGATCGACCACTCGTTCGAGCGTGGCGGCCCGTGTCATCGGGGCAGGCCTCAGGCGCGAGCTCCGGCCTGAGCCGCGTCGGTAAACCGAGTCGAGGACATGGTGACAGACGCACCTCCCGCACGGTCCGGCCATCTGTCGGCGACCCGGTCCGCCATCGGCGGTCGGCGGGGGCGTGGCGGTCCGTACCGCGGGTGCCGCGGGTGATCGAGCTAGTCGGGGTCGACGCCCCCGTCCCGTGCCGTTCCGGGCTGCGGCAGGCGCTGGAGAGCTGACCCGCGCGGGGCCCGCGCGCTCGCGCCCCGGGCGCCCGGCCCGGCCGCGTCGATCCTCGTCGAAGAGGTCCCCTCGGTGCGCGCGGTGGAGGGCCTTTCCCAGGTCGCGCCTGTCCGTGTGTGCAGGTGCCGTAGGCTTCCCAGGTCGTCCCTGGCACGTAAATATGAACATTGAAGGAGCGCCGGAATGGCGAAGCGAGACAGCGCTGCGGACCTGGTAGGGCTCTTGACGATCGAGGGTCAGGACCTGGCCGCGGCGTGGGTACGGGAGGTGTCGGGGTCCCTGGGCGGACGCATCGGCGCCGCCGAACTCGACCGCGAGCTGCGGGAGCTGTACGACGCCCTGGTGGACGCGCTGCGGCAGGGTGCCACCGACGTCCACTCGGAACAGATGTCCGAAATCCGTGCCCTGCTCACGGAGCTGTCGCGGAACAGGGCCCGTCAGGGGTTCTCGCCCACGGAGACCGCGATCAGTGTCTTCGCGCTGAAGCGGGTCCTCGAACCCGTCCTGCAGGACGGCACCGCCGGACAGATCCGCGCCTATCTGGAGTTCAGCGGCATCCTCGACGGGCTTGGTCTCTTCGTGATCGAGACCTACACGCGCACGCGCGACGAGATCATCACCGCGCAGGCCGAGCAGCTCCTGGAACTGTCCACGCCGGTGGTGCGCCTGTGGGACGGGGTCATCGCCGTGCCGCTCGTCGGCACGCTGGACTCGGCGCGCACGCAGGTGGTGATGGAGAAGCTGCTGCAGGCGCTCGTGGACACGGGCTCGGAGCAGGCGATCATCGACATCACGGGCGTTCCCGCGGTGGACACCCAGGTCGCCCAGCACCTGCTGAAGACCATCGTCGCCGCCCGGCTCATGGGTGCCGAATGCACGGTGTCCGGCATCAGCCCGCAGATCGCGCAGACCATCGTCGCGCTGGGCATCGAGTTCGAGGGCATCGTGACGAAGGCCAGCCTGGCCGACGCGCTCAAGCTGGCGCTGCGCCGGTCCGGTGTGGACCTCGTCGCCCACGAGGGTGCGCAGCGATGAGTGAGCGCCTGCCGATCCTGCGTATCGGAGACATCCTGCTGGTGTCCGTCCAGTTCGATCTGGAGGACCAGATGGTGCTGAACCTCCAGGAGGACCTGGCCAACGAGATCGTCGCCAAGTCCGCCCGGGGCGTCGTCATCGACATCAGCGCCCTGGAGATCGTCGACTCCTTCGTGGGGCGCATGCTCGCGACGGTCGCCGCCATCTCACGTGTGCTCGACGCCAGGACGGTGGTGGTGGGCATGCGTCCCGCCGTGGCCATCACCCTGGTCGAGCTGGGTCTTTCGCTCGGCGGGGTCAGCACTGCCCTCGACCTTGAGAAAGGGCTGGCGAAGCTGCGTCACACCACCAGTTCGGTCTTGCGGTGACAGCGCCCTGGACTGCGGGCGAAGACCCGCAGGTCTACCCCATCGCCCGCAGCGGCGATCTCGTGCACATCCGCCAGGCGATCCGGACGCTGTCCCAGGAGTGCCGGCTGTCCCTGGTCGACCAGACGAAGATGATCACCGCGGCGAGCGAACTCGCCCGCAACACCCTCATCTACGGAGGCGGCGGCACGGTCAGTTCCGGCCTGGTCAGCGCGAACGGCAAGCGGGGCGTGGCCGCCGTCTTCGAGGACTCCGGCCCCGGTATCGCCGATGTCGAACAGGCGATGACGGACGGCTGGACGTCCGGCGGCGGGCTGGGTCTCGGCCTCAGCGGTGCCCGGCGCCTCGTCGACGACTTCCGGCTGGACACCACGCCCGGCGAGGGCACGACCGTGACCATCATCAAGTGGGTGCGGTGAACACCGCCGACGCCCTGAACTGCGAGGACGTCGCGTGGTTCAGGGACGGCGCCTCCCTCGCCGCGTCGGCCCGGGGCGCGGCCGCCACACTGGCCAGACGCATCGGACTGAGCAGCCACCGGTCTGCCGAGGTCGCCCTCGCCGTCACCGAGGCCGCCACGAACGTACAGCGGCATGCCGACGACGGAGCTTTGCTGCTGC
Organism: Streptomyces sp. NPDC060205; assembly: GCF_042728395.1. Classification (NCBI taxonomy): domain Bacteria; kingdom Bacillati; phylum Actinomycetota; class Actinomycetes; order Kitasatosporales; family Streptomycetaceae; genus Streptomyces; species Streptomyces sp. NPDC060205. The sequence continues at coordinate 7,541 of NZ_JBHWZP010000019.1, read as the reverse complement.
GCGTGGTGCGATCCGGGGACCAGGCAGGTGTGGAGTTCCTCACCGTCGACTCGGGGCCCGGGATGACGGACGTTCCGGCCGCGCTGGCCGACGGATCGTCCAGCGCGGGCACCCTGGGCATCGGCCTGGGGGCGGTCTCCCGGCTCGCGGACCATTTCGACCTGCACTCCGTGCCGGGCCGCGGCACGGTCATGGCCGCGCAGTTCTGGCCGCGCGGCGCCGACGGCCGGGCCGTCGTCGCCTCCCGGGACCTGTCCACCGCCGCCGGGGTGACGCGGCCCATCAGCGGTGAGACCGTGTGCGGCGACGCGTGGGCCGTACGCACCGACGACAGCGCCACCGCCGGGGACCGCCCGGCGATCCTGGTGATGCTCTGCGACGGACTGGGGCACGGCCCCCTGGCCGCGCGGGCGAGCCAGGCGGCGGTCAAGGCGTTCCAGGACACCCGTGATCTCAGTCCGGCGGGCGCCCTCGACGCGATCCACCTCGCCCTGCGGGGGACACGCGGCGGCGCGGTCGCCGTGGCACGCATCGAGCCGGCCGCCGGACGGGTGCTGTACTGCGGAATCGGCAACGTGAGCGGATTCCTCGTGGGCGACGCCGGCCGCAGGGCCCTGCTGTCGGCCCCCGGTATCGTCGGCTCGCAGATGCGGCGGCTGCGCACGTTCGAGGAGGCGCTCCCGGCGCACGGCGCCCTGGTGATGCACTCCGACGGTCTGACCGAACGCTGGGACCATGGAACCCTGCCCGGCCTGCTGCACCACACACCGCTCGTCATGGCCGGTCAGCTGCTGCGCGAGGCAGGAGTGCGACGGGACGACGCCAGCGTCGTGGTGATCAAGGGGGCATGGTGAGCGGCGAGGGGCGGGATGAGCGTGATGTCTGACTCGGGCCCCCGTGGCGAGACGGCCCACCACGGCCACTCGTCCGCCGTCGGCCCCGCCCACCCGATGGTGCCGTTCGCCCTGTCCTCCTCCCAGGACGTGTTCGGCCTGCGGCGAACCGCCCAGCAGGCCGCGGCGGCCCTGTCGCTTGAGCGGCAGGACCAGGTCCGGCTCGCGACCGCGCTCAGCGAACTCGGACGCGACCGGCTCGGCTGCCGCGGCCTGGAGGTCTCCTTCGGGCTGGTCCCACCCGGCCGGCCCACGGCCCTGCTCGTCACGTTCGTGTGGACCGGCGGACCGCCCCCGGCGCAGGAGACGCTCGACCTGGCCGCGAAGCTCGTGGGGATCGAGTACGAGGCCGCCCCGGCGGGCGGCCGCATCGTCGTCAGCCAGCCGCTGACCCCCGAGGCCGGCGGCGCGGCCGGACAGCGTGCCCGGCTGACGGACGTCCTCAAGGCCGCTTCCCGGTCGACCGAGGCGGACGACCTGCGTGCCCAGACCCGCGACCTGATCGCCACCCTGGAGGAGACCCAGGCCCAGCGGGAGGAACTGCGCCACCTCAACGAGGAGCTGGAGGAGACCAACAGAGGTGTCCTCGCGCTGTACACCGAGCTGACGCAGGAGCTGGAGGCCACCAACAGCGGTGTTCTCGCACTGCACACCGAACTGGAGGACAAGCGCCACCAGTTGCAGGAGGCGAGCGAGGCCAAGACCCGCTTCTGGACGAACATCAGCCACGAACTGCGCACCCCGGTCAACTCCGTGGTCGCCCTCTCCACACTGCTCCTGGCCCCCAGTTCCCCAGCCCTCACCGTCGAGCAGCGCGAACAGGTCGAACTCATAGGTTCGGCCGGCCACACGCTCCTGTCGCTCGTGAGCGATCTGCTGGACGTCGCCAAGGCCGAGGCCGGTCACCTGGAGATCCATACGGAACCGGTGGACCTGCGGCTGCTGGTCGCCCACCTCAGAGGCCTCATCCTGAGCGGCCACGGCCACGAACGGGTGACCCTCGTCACCCCTCGCGCCGAACAGCAGCCGCCCCTGGTGACCGACGAGACGCTGCTCGTGCGCATTCTGCGCAACCTCCTCTCCAACGCCCTGAAGTTCACCGAGCGCGGCGAGGTACGCCTGGAGATCGACGTCGATCCCGAACCCTCGGCGCCCGCCGTGCTGTTCACCGTCACGGACACCGGGATCGGCATCCCGCCCGAGGAGCTCGGCCGGGTCTTCGAGGTCTTCTACCAGGTCCGCGGCCCGCACCAGAGCGGCCGGCCCGGCACCGGCCTCGGCCTGCCCTACGCCCGTACGCTCGCCGAACTGCTCGGCGGCACCCTGACCCTCACCAGTACCGTGGGCGTCGGTACCAAGGTGGAGGTCCGCCTCCCGGATCTCGGCCACGAGTACACGCAGCGATCGCAGAACCGAAAGGGCGGGCCGTGACCGACAGTGCCCAGGAGCGTCTGCCCGCGACCGTCCTGGTCGTCGACGACAACGAGACGAACCGTTACGTCCTCACCAGCTGGCTGCAGCGCGCGGGGCACTCCGTCATCAGCGCCAGCACCGGGGAGCAGGGCCTCGACCGGCTGCACGGCGGACCGGGCACGCTCCCGGACATCGCGATCATCGACGTCCGGCTGCCCGACATGAGCGGCTTCGAGGTCAGCGAACGCGTCAAGAACAGCCCCCGGACCGCCCACCTGCCGATCATCCAGATCTCCGCCGCCGCCATCACCCCCGACGACCACGCGGAAGGGCTGAGACGGGGCGCGGACGCCTATCTCGACCAGCCCATCGACCCGGGCGAACTCCTCGCCACCGTCTCCGCGACCCTGCGCTACGCCAGGGCCCGGCAGCGCGCCGAGAAGCTCGCGCACCGCCTCATAGCGCTCAACCAGGCGACGCTCGACGTCTACAGCGCCGTCGGCTTCCACTCCTTCGCGTCGGCGGCCACCGGCGGCGCAGCCGCCGTCCTGGACAGCCCCGCCAGCGCGGTGTTCCTCTCGCCCCAGGCGCAGGCCGTGCACAGCATGACCGACGACGCCCGGTCCACCGTACGGATCCGTCCCGCACACCCGGGCCTGCTCAAGCAGCTCGCGGCCCACAGCTTGAGCCAGGACACCGGCGTCGCCATCGTCCGTGTCCCGCACGGCCAGTGGCAGGCCATGCTGCCCGGCGACCACCTCACCGCAGACGTGGCGCTCGCGGTGGCCCGCACCAAACGCGGCCGTCCCCCCGTGTGTCTGGCCGTCCCCATGAACGCCCTGCGCGGCCCCGACGACGAGCAGCTCCTGCAGCAGCTGGCCAACGCCAGCGCCCTCGCCCTCGAAGCCCTGCGGACCTACAACGAGGAACACGCCCTGGGCCTCGCCCTGCAGCGCTCCTTCCTCCCGAAGGAACTGCCGACCGTCCCGGGCGTCCAGCTGGCCTTCCGCTACCTCCCCGCCTCCGAGCACGCCGAGATCGGAGGCGACTTCTACGAGGCGGTGCGTACGGTCAACGGCCTGCTGCTGGCCATCGGAGACGTCGTCGGGCACTCGGTGACGGCCGCGACCGTCATGGGCGAGGTACGCCACGCACTGCGGGCCTACGCCATCGAAGGGCACCCCCCTCACCACATACTGGACCGGCTGGAAACACTGCTCGGGCAGTCCCAGCCCGGCATCACCGTCACCCTGTGCCTCGTCCTGGTCCAACCGGACGAACGCCGTCTGCACATAGCCAACGCGGGCCACATCCCGCCGCTCGTGATCGACCCGGAGAAGGGGCCGCGGTTCCACGAACACCACGGTCCGCTGATCGGCCTCGGCCTGCCGCATCCGCCGCCCACCGTGGTTCAGGCCCCGCCCGGCACCCGGCTGCTCATGGTGACGGACGGTCTCGTCGAGGTACGGACCGCGCATCTGGACGCCACCCTCGCCGAGTTCCGCGAGGCCGTCGCCGACGGGCCGGCCGATCTGGAGGAGATGTGCGACCTGCTCCTCGCACGCTTCGGACAGAACAAGGACGACGACATCGCCCTGATCACCGCACTGTTCACATAGGGGGTTTCCAAACACCCCCTGCTCCGCGGCCGGATCATCGAGGGTCCGGCAGGGGGCTAGGCTCTGCCTGTGCGCGGATCAGCGGGGTCGGACTTGAGGAAGAACACGCCTGTTCTCGCGGCCCGTTGGGGTGCGCTGGACGTGGTGAGCCGGGACGCGGTGTTCACCGTGCTGCTCGCCCCGCTGGTGTTCGCGCCGGTGACGGCCCCGATCGGCGCACAGTTCGGCGACCTGCCGGAACACCCGCCCGGACTGCCGGGCGCGCTGGTGACGGCCGCTCTCTGGCTGCCGCTGGTGCTGCGGCGCAAGTGGCCCCTCGTATGCCTCGCGCTGATCGCGGGCGCGTTCGCGGTCCATGAAGTCGTCGGCTATCCGCAGACCTGCGCGAGCCTCGGCCTGTACATCGCGCTGTACAGCCTCGGAGCCCACGGGAACCGTGCCGTCGGTGTGCGCCGCGCTCTGGCGGTCGCCGTCGCGATCACTGTCTTCGTGCTGTTCGCGCTCGGACTGCACCACAGGGGCTCGCCCCTGCACGTCCCCGACTTCGTCCTCATGTTCTTGATCCTGGTGGTGTGCTGGGGCATCGGCAGGACCGTACGCGCCCGGCAGGACGGCGAGGCGGAACGGCGCCGGCTCAGTGTGGAGGCGGCGATGGCACGCGAACGGGCCCGTATCGCGCGCGAGTTGCACGATGTGGTGACCCACCATGTCACCGCCATGGTGGTCCAGGCGGACGCCTCCCAGTTCCTGCTCGCCGACGCGCCGGAGCGGGTGGAGACAGGACTCGAAGCGATCAGCGACTCCGGACGGCGGGCCCTGAGAGACCTGCAGCATCTGCTGGGTGTGCTGAAGGCGTCCGGCGACACGTCCGAGGGCCCGTCCGGCGGCACGGCGGCCGACGGCCCCGAGGATACGTCGGCCGCGCCGGAGCGTAGCCCTGAGCCGGGCAGACTGAGCGATCTGGTCGAGCAGACCCGGACCGCAGGACAGCCCGTGGAACTGGCCGAGCGCGGCGAACGGCAGGAGCTGGCGACCGCGGTGGAACTGGCCGCGTACCGCGTGGTGCAGGAGGCGCTCACCAACGCGCTCAAACACGCCCCGGGCCACCGGACGCTCGTCCAGGTCCACTACGGCAAGGACGTGGAGGTCGAGGTGACCACCGAGGGGGCGCCCGCCACCGCGACCGCCCAGCGCCGCAGACCACTGGGCCGGGGCGGCGGGCACGGCCTGATCGGGCTGCGTGAACGGGTGGGTGTGTTCGGCGGCGAACTGCTCGCGGGCGACCGCCCGGACGGCGGCTTCAGCGTCCGCGCGCGCATACCGTCCACGGGACACGGCGAAGCCGCGGCGGACGGAGGAGAGGCATGACCTGGCCGGGCGCCGCGGCGCCGATCAGGGTCCTGGTCTGCGATGACCAGGAACTCGTCCGCACCGGCTACGTCACCATCTTCACCGCGCAGCCGGACATCGAGGTCGTGGGAGAGGCCGGGGACGGCCGCACGGCGGTGGAGACCGCGCTGCGGCTGCGCCCCGACGTGGTGGTCATGGACATCCGCATGCCCCTGCTCGACGGCATCGAGGCGACCCGGCTGCTCGCCGGCCCCGGCGTCGCCGATCCGATGCGGGTCCTGGTCGTCACCACCTTCAACCTCGACGAGTACGTGTACGAGGCACTGCGGGCCGGAGCGAGCGGCTTCCTGCTGAAGGACTCGCCGCCGCGCGACCTGGTGCACGGCATCCGCACGGTCGACGCCGGCGAGTCACTGCTGGCGCCCGCCGTCACCCGGCAGCTCGTCGGCAAGTTCGCCGACCGGCTCCGCCGGCCCCAACGGCACCCCGCCGCACCGGCGCTGGCCGCTCTGGCGCCGCGCGAGACGGAGGTGCTGAAGCTGATCGCCGAGGGCCTGTCCAACACCGAGATCGCCGACCGGATGGTCATCAGCCGCGAGACCGTCAAGACGTACGTGTCCCGCATCCTGACCAAGCTCGATCTGCGCGACCGGGTGCAGGCGGTCGTGCTGGCCCACCGGGTGGGCCTGGTCGGCGCCTCCCACGACTGAGCGCGGGCTCCGGTCAGCTCGACGGGTACGGGGACGCCTTGAGCTGCCGGGCCAGATGGGCGGTGTTGGCCGCCAGGGTGGCCGTCGTGGCGGACGTGGTCTCGGGGGTCTTGTCGAGATCCTGGTAGTCGGTGCCCTGCATGGCTTCACCGACCCAGTAGGTGACGGCGTTGGGAGCGAGTGAGAAGCCCACGTCGTTGAGCCCCTGGAAGAGGTCGGCGCTCACCTTGTGGGCCCCGTCCTCGTTGCCGACGACACACACCGCGGCGACCTTCCCGTAGGTGAGCATCCGCCCCTCGTCGTCCTTCTCGGAGATCTCCGCGTCCAGACGCTCCATGACCCGCTGGGCGAGGCTGGAGGGGTGGCCCAGCCAGATCGGCGTGGCCAGGACCAGGATGTCGGCGCCCAGGACCGTGTCCCGGATGGCCGGCCACTCGTCACCGTCCCCCATGTCGGTCTCCACTCCGGGGCGCACGTCGTGGTCGGCGATCCGGATCACCTTCCCGGTGACACCGTGCTCGCCCAGCGCGGCCATGGTCTGTTCGGCCAGCAGCTGCGAGCTGGAGGCGGCGGGCGACGGCGACAGGGTGCAGACGAGTGCGACAGCGCGCAGAGGGGTCGTATCTGTGTGGGTCATGGCGCAGGGGTACCCCTCCTCGCCGCCGCGTACCGAAGTTCACCGAAGAGGCGCAGGACCGGCTGCGGGTCGGCCGTGGAATGTGCGCGACCCGTGAATTCGTGTGAATGGATGGAGATCATCCGGGCACCCGGTGCTTCGGAGGTCAACTGACATGATTCCCCTGCTTCTTGTTCTTCTGCTCGCCCTGATCCTCTTCGGTGCGGGTTTTGCGCTGAAAATTCTCTGGTGGGTCGCGATCGTCGTTCTGGTCCTGTGGCTGATCGGCTTCGTCGCCCGTCCGAAGGGCGGGAGCGGTCGCTGGTACCGCTGGTAGCCGACCGCATCACACCAGCTCAGGGCATATATGGCAGCGTCGGCTTCCCGGCACGGGGACAGCGCTTGCCCCCTCCGGGAAACCGGAGGAAATCCTGGCCCGAATCGGGTGCGTGAAGCCCCGGACGAGGGGCACCCGCCGCAAAGACGGCGGTTACGGAAATCGCCGTGCACGACGTACGGAAAAAGAGAGGACCGGCGGGAAACCCCGCTGTCCTCTGTTTACCGGAGGAGTTGTTTTCGCGTGACTGAAAATGTATGGGGTTACAAGTCGACCGCCGGTCGTCTGGCGGGCGTCGACCTCACGGGGTACAAGGTCGAGGCCACGGACGGCAGCATCGGCAAGGTCGACAAGCACTCCGACGACGTCGGTGACGCCTACCTGGTGGTCGACACCGGTGTGTGGATCTTCGGCAAGGAGGTTCTGCTCCCCGCCAGCACGGTCGTCAGCATCGACCAGGACGAGCAGAAGATCGTCGTCGACCGCACGAAGCAGCAGATCAAGGACGCCCCGGAGTTCGACCGCGACAAGCACCTGGGCGACCAGGGCTACCGCGACGAGCTGGGCACGTACTACGGCACGGGCGGCCCGCACATCTGAGCC
>NZ_JBHWZP010000018.1:0-61628 GCF_042728395.1 Streptomyces sp. NPDC060205 | reverse complement strand
GGTTGGGCCGCTCCCCCGTGGTTTGCCCCCCTAACCACGCCGCCGGCCCCCGCCCCGGGGGGGGGGGGGGGGGGGGCGCGGGGTGGCCCCCCCCCCGCGGGGGTGGGGGGGGGGCGCCCCACTGCTGGGTGGGTCAGCGGGTCTTTGCTGCGCCTCGGCGGCGGAGCGCGAACATCACGCCGGCGCCGGCCGCCACGAGCGCGGCCGCTATGCCGGCGATCGCACCGGTGTTGGAGCTGGAACCGGTCTCCGCGAGGTTCGAGTCGCCCGCGGGGGACGGTGCGTTGTCACCGGTCGACGCGGCCGGAGTGCTCTCCGACTCGGACGGCTCCGGGGACTCGGCGGCGGGCTTCGACGGCTCCTCGGCGGGCTCGGAAGGCTTCTCCGAGGGCTTCGGGGTCGCCGGAGGCGTGGACGTCTCATCGGACTTGCACGCCTCGGCCGGGGTGACGAGGTTCGGCTTGATGTCCTCGTCGACCTGGTTGCCGGCCTTGACGTGCACGCGGTACGTCGCCTCCGGCTTCCAGTCCTCGGAGAAGTCGATGGTCACGCCCTCGCGCGTGCCCTCGACCTCCTGCTCACCGACGAGCTTCGCGTCGGCACCGTTCGACTGGAGGTAGACACTGACCTTGGCCTTGACGCCCGACGGGTCCTTGTCGGTGACGCTGATGACGCCCTTCGTACCGTCGCACTTGGCGACGGCCGAGAACTCACTGATGTTGCAGGCGAGCGCGTTGCCGGCGAGGCCGAGCGTGAGCGCGGCCGAGGCGGAGGCAACTCCGAGAATGCGCACAGAACGTGCGGTACGGCGAGATATGGACACGGTTGCCCTTCACGGGATGCACAAAATGAGGGGGGTTGATGGGAGCTACTGAGAAACAGCAATCCCAGACGCCTCACAGGTTTATTGGGCGCACTCTCCGGTTGTCAATCCGTGTGTCCGTCTTGCCCCTTGGCTTTTAGGTTTCATTTACACGCGACAGGCGGTCGAGCGCCTCCGGAGCCTCCTCGATCCGGTCCACCAGCGCGATGCGGGACTCCATCGGGCGGTCGTGGGCGAGGGCTTGGAGGAGCGGCCAGGCCGGCAGCCGCTGTGTCCAGTGGGCGCGGTCCACCAGGACCATGGGGGTGGGTTCGCCGCGCGACTCGTAGTAGTTGGGGGTCGCGTTGTCGAAGACCTCCTGGACCGTACCGGCGGCGCCGGGCAGGAAGACCACGCCCGCGTTCGAGCGGGCCAGCAGGCCGTCCTCGCGGGTGGCGTTGGCGAAGTACTTGGCTATGTGGGAGGCGAAGGCGTTCGGCGGCTCGTGCCCGTAGAACCAGGTGGGGATGCCGACGGAGGCGTTGCCTTTCGGCCAGCGCTCGCGCACCTCGAAGGCGGCGCGCGCCCAGTCGGTCACCGACGGCACGAACGACGGCACCTTCCCGAGGAGTTCGCACGCCTCGTCCAGCATGCCGTCGCGGTACGGGGCCGCGTACGCGCCGAGGTTGGCTGCCTCCATCGCGCCGGGGCCGCCGCCGGTCGCCACCGTGAACCCGGCGCGGGCGAGCGCGCGGCCCAGCCGGGCCGCGCCCCCGTACTCCTCGGTGCCGCGCGCGATGGCGTGGCCGCCCATCACGCCCACCACGCGTGCCCCGCGCAGGAGTTCGTCCAGGGCGTCGGAGACGGCGTCGTCGTGGATGGAGCGCAGCATCGACGCGTAGACGTCCCCGTCGGCCCGGGTCCGCCGGAACCAGTCGTACGCGACGGCGTCCGGCGTCGCCTCGTAGCCCTGGTCGAGGGTGCGGAACAGCTCGTCGGGCGTGTAGAGATGACCGCGGTACGGGTCGAACGGCACACCGGGCAGGGGCGGGAAGACCAGCGCGCCGTCGGCCCGGATCTTCGCCGCCGCGTTCTCCCGCATCGGGCAGCCCAGGAAGACGGCGCCCGCGGTGTCGCTGGCGAGCAGCTCCTTCGTACGGTCCGTCAGGTCGACGGCCTGGACGCGGAAGCCGGTGAGGGTGCCGCGGGCCGAGACGGTCGCGTCGAACTCCTCCAGTGTCTCGATCTCACGGTCGTTGTGATGGGCCACATGGGCGGGGCTCGTCTGCACCCGCCCATGTAAGCACGGGCTGTTCGCACGCGGTCCGTCCGGCCGTGACGCCTTCGGGCGCGGACGGGAGCGCGGGCGTGTGCGTGTGCGGGGGCGTGGGCGTGGGCGTGGGCGGAGGAGTCAGCCCTGGACGACGGACGGGTCCATCCACATGACCTCCCAGGTGTGGCCGTCCGGGTCGTCGAAGGCGCGCCCGTACATGACCCCGTGGTCCTGGGTCTCCCCGCTCGCCGAGCCGCCCACCGCGATAGCCTTGTCGACCAGTTCGTCGACCTTCTCGCGGCTCTCGGCGCTCAGACACAGGAGTACCTCGCTCGTCTTCGTCGAGTCCGCGATCTCCTTCTTCGTGAAGTCCGCGTAGCGCTGCTTGTTCAGCAGCATCGCGACGATCGTGTCGCTGATGACGACGGACGCGCAGTTCTCGTCCGAGAACTGGGCGTTGATCGTGTAGCCGAGCTCCGAGAAGAACTTCCTGGACACGTCCACGTCGTTCACGGCCAGGTTCACGAAGATCATCTGCTGGTACATGGGAGGTCCTCCGTCGGGTGAGTCGCTGTTCGGAGGGTCAGACCGGGGGCCCGCCGAAAAGTCATCGGTCCGCGCGCATCTTTTTCGTACGGGCGCTCGATCAGGCGGTCGGCCGGGCGTCCGGTCCGTTCTCGTACGCCGTGTCAGCGGACCAGTGGCATGGCCGCCAGCTCCGCGACCGCCCAGGTCAGGGGGGTGAGGACGGCGATCAGGGCTCCGGCGCGCAGGGCCGCCGCCGCGCGCAGTGTCGAGGCGGGTGCGCCGATCCGCAGCAGGGCGGCGGTGGTGCCGGCGCGCGCGTCTCTCGCCTCGACGGCGGCGGTCAGCAGCGTGGCCAGGGCGCATCCGGTGACGAGCAGCAGGCCGAGGGTGGTGAGGGGGCCGATGCCGGGGCGTGTCGTGGTGCGGAGCACGGCCATGGCGTACGTGCCCGACGCCACCGCGCACAGCACGCCGAGCGGGCGTCCGATGCGGGTCGCCTCCTCCATGAGGACGCGGCCGGCGAGCAGGCGGGGGGCGCTCGGGCGTACGGACTGGAGGAGTCTGCCGCAGAGGTGGGTGAGGGCGGGGCCGGCGAGGGCCAGGCCCACTGCGGTGAGGGCCCAGCCGGCCAGGACCCCGAAGGGGGCTCCTGTGAGGCCGCCCGGCAGTGCGGGGGCCTCGTGGGGGCCCCTTCCCGCGTACGCCTCTACCGCGAGGCCTGCGGCCAGTACGGCTGCGCCCCAGGGGAGGCCGGTGGGGGTGGGGAGGGGGTGGGGGTGGAGGTCGTGGGGACTGTGCGGGTGCGTGGGGGCTTGTCGCGTCGTTCCCCGCGCCCCTTCCGGGGGCAGGTTGTCGGGGATCTGCGGGTCCGCGGTGGTTGATCGCGCCGTTCCCCGCGCCCCTTCTGGGGCCAGGTCGTGGGGAGTCCGCGGGTGTGTGGGGGCTTGTCGCGCCGTTCCCCGCGCCCCTTTCAGGGGCGGGGGTGGGACCCGGGGGCGCAGTACGATCGCGCTGGCCGCGGACGCGAGGGCCGGTACCAGGGCCAGCAGCGTGAGCGTGGCGGGCAGGGGCAGTGGCTGGTTCGCGGCGAGGAAGCCGGCCGCGTCGCCGTCGAAGGGCAGGCCTGTCAGATCGCCGCGCAGGTGCAGGAAGAACAGCAGGGCGACCATCGACCCCAGCGTGCAGGACACGGCGGTGGAGACGGCCGCCAGGGCCATCAGCTGCGCGGGTCCCAGGCCGATCGCCGCGAGCCCGGCCCGGGGGCGGGTGGCGGGGTCGGTCCGGGCGACGGCGACTGCGAACTGCACGGTGGCCGCGATCGGCGCGAGGCACCAGGCGAGCCGGAGCACGGCTGCCGTGGAGGCGTCCGGATGCCCCATCGCGTATCCCAGGGTGCACAGGAGCAGGAAGCCGGTGCCCCCGGACGCCGCGGCGACGAGGAGCCGGCGGAACTGGACGGCGGGGTGGGCCCCGCGGACTAGGCGGAGAGCGAGCACGCGGCCCGGCCTTCCGTCTCGGCGGGCCCGGCCGGCGCGGCGGGCCCGGGTGGTGGTTCCGCGACCGGCGGCAGGTGCACCGTGTGCACGCGCCGTCCGTCGAGCAGCGACACCGTGCGGTCGGCGAGCGCCGCGGTGTCCGTGTCGTGCGTGGCCAGGACGACGGTGATCCCGTGCGAACGGGCCGCCGCGGTGAGCGTCCGCAGCACCTGCGCGCGGTCGGCGCGGTGCAGGGGCGCGGTGGGCTCGTCGGCGAAGATCACGCTCGGTGCGGGCGCCAGGGCGCGGGCGATGGCCACTCGCTGGGCCTCCGAGCGGCGCAGGGCGTACGGGCGTTTGCGGGCGCAGCCGCCGACGTCGAGGCGGTCCAGCCACTCCAGCGCGGCGGTCTTGGCCCGGCGGCGGCTCACGCCGCGCAGCATCAGGAGCAGGGCGGCGTTCTCCCAGGCGGTCAGCTCGGGGACCAGGACCGGCACGGGGTCGATCCAGCCGAAGCGGTCGCGGCGCAGCCGCTCACGCTTGGCCGGGCTCATGGTGTGCACGGGTGCGCTGTTGAACCAGACCTCGCCCTGCTCCGCCAGGAGCTGTCCCGACAGGCACTGCAGGAGCGTCGTCTTGCCGCTGCCGCGCGGGCCGCCGACGGCCAGGATCTCGCCCTCGCGGACCCCGAGTGAGACGCCGGTGAGTGCGGGTGAGCCGTTGTGCTTGACGTGCAGGGCACGTGCCCAGAGCACGTCGTTGTCCGGCGGAGCCGCCATCGCGTACACCTCTTCAGATCTGATTTGCGCTGCCCGGGCGTCCTCGGAAGGTCACCGGTTCCCCCGGTCGGGGGAACGAAGGCAGGGCCGATCGGTCACTGGGCACGCTAGGGAGTCGGGGCCCGGAGGCCGGACAGCACACGGCCCCGGGTCGCTCATTCTCACTCGAACGGGCGCCACCGGGGCCGGTGTTGATCACTTGTTCAGCTCAAAGGTTCAGCTCACAGCTTCGCCCAGGCCTCCGTCAGCACCTGACGGACGATGCCCTCGATCTCGTCGAACGTCGACTGGTCGGAGATCAGCGGCGGCGACAGCTGGATGACCGGGTCGCCGCGGTCGTCGGCGCGGCAGTAGAGGCCGTACTCGAAGAGCTTCTTGGAGACGAAGCCGTAGAGCACGCGCTCCGACTCCTCGTCCGTGAAGGTCTCCTTGGTGGCCTTGTCCTTCACCAGCTCGATGCCGTAGAAGAAGCCGTTGCCGCGGACGTCGCCGACGATCGGCAGGTCGTGCAGCTTCTGCAGGGTGGACAGGAACGCGCCCTCATTGGCCAGGACGTGCTCGTTGAGCTTCTCGCGCTCGAAGATGTCGAGGTTCGCGAGGCCGACGGCCGCCGACACCGGGTGGCCGCCGAAGGTGTAGCCGTGCAGGAAGGTGTTGTCGCCCTGGTAGAACGGCTCGGCGAGGCGGTCCGAGATGATGCAGGCGCCGATCGGGGAGTAGCCCGAGGTCATGCCCTTGGCGCAGGTGATCATGTCCGGTACGTAGTCGAACTTGTCGCAGGCGAACATCGTGCCGAGGCGGCCGAAGGCGCAGATGACCTCGTCCGAGACGAGCAGCACGTCGTACTGGTCGCAGATCTCGCGCACCCGCTGGAAGTAGCCGGGCGGCGGCGGGAAGCAGCCGCCGGCGTTCTGCACGGGCTCCAGGAAGACGGCGGCGACCGTCTCCGGGCCCTCGAAGAGGATCTGCTCCTCGATCTGGTCGGCGGCCCAGCGGCCGAAGGCCTCGGGGGAGACGCCGGAGCCGTTGTCGAGGAACGCGGGCGCGCGGTAGATGTTGGTGTTCGGGACCTTGTGGGCGCCGGGGACCAGCGGCTCGAACGGGGCCTTCAAGGCGGGCAGGCCCGTGATGGACAGGGCGCCCTGCGGGGTGCCGTGGTAGGCGACCGCACGCGAGATGACCTTGTACTTGGTCGGCTTGCCCCGCAGCTTGAAGTACTGCTTTGCGAGCTTCCACGCGGTCTCGACGGCCTCGCCGCCGCCGGTGGTGAAGAAGACCTTGTTCAGGTCGCCGGGAGCGTGGTGCGCGAGGCGCTCGGCCAGCTCGACGGCCTTCGGGTGGGCGTACGACCAGATCGGGAAGAAGGCCAGTTCCTGGGCCTGCCGGGCGGCCGTCTCGGCCAGCTCGGCGCGGCCGTGGCCCGCCTGGACCACGAACAGACCGGCCAGACCGTCGAGGTAGCGCTTGCCCTTGTCGTCGTAGATGTACGTCCCCTCGCCACGGACGATCGTGGGGACGGGCGCGTTCTCGTACGAGGACATGCGGGTGAAGTGCATCCACAGGTGGTCGTACGCGGTGCGGCTGAGGTCCTTGGCAGTCACGGCTATCGGGTTCCCCACATGTAGGTCTGCTTCTTGAGCTTGAGGTAGACGAAGCTCTCGGTGGAGCGCACGCCGGGCAGGATCCGGATGCGTTTGTTGATGACGTCCAGCAGGTGGTCGTCGTCCTCGCAGACGATCTCGGCGAGGATGTCGAAGGAGCCCGCGGTCATCACCACGTACTCGACCTCCGGCATGGCGGTCAGCGCGTCCGCGACCGGTTCCAGGTCGCCGTCGGCGTTGATGCCGACCATCGCCTGCCTGCGGAAGCCCACGGTGAGCGGGTCCGTGACGGCGACGATCTGCATCACGCCCTGGTCGAGCAGCTTCTGGACGCGCTGGCGCACGGCCGCCTCGGAAAGGCCCACGGCCTTGCCTATCGCGGCGTACGGCCGGCGGCCGTCCTCCTGGAGCTGCTCGATGATGCCGAGGGAGACGGCATCCAGCTGAGGGGTGCCGCTCCTGGACTCACGGGAGTCCCGGGGATCCCTGGGGTCTGCGCTTCGACTGGCCACGCGCTCACTCTGCACGAGGGCTCGACAGTTCCGCAAGGTGTGATCGATGAAATCCGTTGTTTACGTGTTTCAACTCTGCGGATTTCGCAGCTCTGAGGCCAGCGGGGGTGTTGAAAACGTCGGGGCGAGGATTAGGGTGGGAGGCCTGGCGTCTCAGGTGGTGGACACCTGGGGCGAAGGACCGTAGAAGAACAGTCGTAGGACATCCGTTGTGGACATCCGACAGGAGGGCCGGGCAGTGAGCACCGAGCTGCGTCGTCTGCGTAATTACATCGCCGGAGAGTTCCGCGATGCCGCCGATGGACGGACCACGGACGTGGTCAACCCCGCGACGGGCGAGGCGTACGCCACCGCGCCGCTGTCCGGTCAGGCCGACGTCGACGCCGCGATGGAGGCCGCCGCCGCGGCGTTCCCCGCCTGGCGCGACCAGACCCCCGCCGAGCGCCAGAAGGCCCTCCTGAAGATCGCGGACGCCTTCGAGGAGCGCGCCGAGGAACTCATCGCCGCGGAGGTCGAGAACACGGGCAAGCCCATCGGACTGACCCGGTCCGAGGAGATCCCGCCCATGGTCGACCAGATCCGCTTCTTCGCGGGCGCCGCGCGCATGCTGGAGGGCAGGTCGGCCGGCGAGTACATGGAGGGCCTGACCTCGATCGTGCGCCGCGAGCCGGTCGGTGTCTGCGCGCAGGTCGCGCCGTGGAACTACCCGATGATGATGGCCGTGTGGAAGTTCGCCCCGGCGCTCGCCGCGGGCAACACGGTCGTGCTCAAGCCGTCCGACACCACCCCGGCCTCCACGGTCCTGATCGCCGAGATCATCGGCTCGGTCGTCCCCGAGGGAGTCTTCAACGTCATCTGCGGCGACCGCGACACCGGCCGCGCGATGGTCGAGCACAGGATCCCGGCCATGGCGTCCATCACCGGATCCGTGCGGGCGGGCATCTCCGTCGCCGAGTCCGCCGCCAAGGACGTCAAGCGGGTCCATCTGGAGCTGGGCGGCAAGGCGCCCGTCGTGGTCTTCGAGGACACCGACATCGCCAAGGCCGTCGAGGACATCTCGGTGGCGGGCTTCTTCAACGCGGGCCAGGACTGTACGGCCGCCACCCGCGTCCTCGTACAGGAGTCCATCCACGACGAGTTCACGGCCGCGCTCGCCAAGGCCGCCGCCGACACGAAGACCGGGCAGCCGGACGACGAGGACGTGCTGTACGGGCCGCTCAACAACCCGAGCCAGCTCAAGCAGGTTTCCGGCTTCATCGAGCGGCTGCCCGCGCACGCCAAGGTCGAGGCGGGCGGCCACCGCGTCGGCGAGAAGGGCTACTTCTACGCCCCGACCGTCGTCTCCGGCCTGAAGCAGGACGACGAGATCATCCAGAACGAGGTCTTCGGCCCGGTCATCACCGTCCAGTCCTTCACGGACGAGGCCCAGGCCGTCGAGTACGCGAACGGCGTCGAGTACGCGCTCGCCTCCTCCGTCTGGACGAAGGACCACGCGCGCGCGATGCGCATGTCCAAGGTCCTCGACTTCGGCTGCGTGTGGATCAACACGCACATCCCGCTGGTCGCGGAGATGCCGCACGGCGGCTTCAAGCACTCCGGCTACGGCAAGGACCTGTCGGGGTACGGCTTCGACGACTACACGCGCATCAAGCACGTCATGACGTCGCTGGGCTGAGCGCTCGGCAGGCGGTACGGGACACGCGGTACGTGGTACGAGGCCCCGGGCGGGAGGTGGTCCGCCTGGGGCCTCCGCGGTCGCGGGTCAGCCGCTGAGGACGAGGCCCTCGACGCTCGACTCCGTGTCGCCGCCCTCGCCGTCCTCGCGCCGGTCGCCGCTCCCCTTGCCGTCGTTCCCCTTCTCGTGCTGCCGGATCTCACCGCAGCCGCCGGGGGCCGGGAAGGGGCCGCCGCCCTTCCCGGGCAGGTCACCCGGCGGGACCGGCAGCTTGACGCCGATGTCGTCGAGGATGTCCTGACAGGCCTTGGCGGCCTTGCGGAACTCCTTCGAGGCCGGGTCCGGGCGCTTCGCGTCGTCCCCCTCGCCCCTGTCGATGCGTACCTTCACCCCGCGCCCCCCGTCCGCCGTCCAGATGACGACGTCGGGGAAGTCCTCCAGACCGTTGTCGCGCATGCACTCGGTGTACGCGCGGGACGCCTTGTCCTGGCGCTTCCAGTCGGTCGAGTCGTCGTCCTTCGGCGGCTTCGGGGACGACGACCCGCCGCCGGACGACGAGTCACCGTCCGACGACGAGGGTGATCCGGCGGCCACGGACTGACCGGCGTACACCCCGCCGAGGGTGAGCGCGCTGATCAGGGCGCAGGCCGCGGCCAGTCGGCGATGGCGTTTCGTCGCACTTCGCATGAGGTCCTCCCTGGTGTTTCCTGCTGCGTCGGCTGTCGCGGGGACGTCGGCCCCCGGTCGGGAACACCTCAGCGCGCGGGCGGTTACGGCACGGGAACGAGCGCTCTTACCACCCTGTTACCGCCCGGCGGGCACGCTGGCCGCAGGGTTCGCAACAGCCGGAGACGCAGCCGGAGATGCCGATGCGCGTATTGGTGGTCGAGGACCACGAAGAGCTCGCCGAGACCGTCGCGGCGGGACTGCGCAGGGAGGGGATGGCCGTCGATCTCGCCCTGGACGGCCATGCGGCGCTGGAGCGGGCCACGGTCAACGGATACGACGTCGTCGTGCTCGACCGTGACCTGCCCGGACTGCACGGTGACCGGGTCTGCCGGGCCCTGGCCGAGGGGGGCAGCCGGGCGCGGGTACTGATGCTGACCGCGTCCGGCACGGTCGCCGACCGGGTCGCGGGGCTCGGGATGGGCGCCGACGACTACCTGCCGAAACCCTTCGCCTTCACCGAACTCGTCGCGCGGATACGGGCCCTGGGGCGGCGCGCGCAGCCCGCGTTGCCACCCGTTCTGGTCCACGGCGACCTGCGGCTCGACCCCGCCCGCCGGGTGGCGTCCCGCGAAGGGCGGCAGCTGCCGCTCAGCCCGAAGGAGTTCGCGGTCCTGGAGCTGCTGATGGCGGCCGGCGGGGCGGTGGTCTCCGCGGAGGAACTGCTGGAGCGCGGCTGGGACGAGGCGGCCGATCCCTTCACCCAGACCGTGAAGGTGACGGTCAGCAGGCTGCGGCGCAAGCTCGGCGATCCACCGCTGATCGAGACGGTGGCGCAGGCCGGGTACCGGGTGTGAGCGGTGTGGGTGGCGTGAGTGGGGTGAATGCCAGGGGTGCGGTGCGCGGGCGGTTCGCGTTCCCGGGGGCGCGCAAGGGGCGGCGGCCGCACAGCGTCCGGTGGCGGCTGACCCTGCTCTACGGCGGACTGTTCGTGGTGACGGGGGCGGTGCTGCTGGCGCTCACGTACGCGCTCGTGGCCGAGGACCAGTCGCTGGCCGTGTCCGGGGCGGGGTCGGGCCCGCGGCCGGCACCGGGCAGCGTGGATGCGGGCGACGCGGGCTCCGGGCCCGCCGCGAAGCCCGGGGCGGCCGCGGTCGAGAGCTATGTGCGCCAGCGGCTGGCCGTCCAGCGCGACGACCAGCTCCACCAACTGCTCATCGAGTCCGGGATCGCGCTCGGCGTCATGGTGATCGCCTCGCTGATCCTCGGATGGCTGGTCGCCGGGCGGGTTCTCGCGCCGCTGCGGGACATGGCGGTCGCGGCCCGGCGGATCTCCGCGGACGATCTGCACCGGCGCCTCGCCGTGTCCGGCCCCGACGACGAACTCAAGGACCTCGCCGACACCTTCGACGACCTGCTCGCCCGGCTGGAGGGCGCCTTCGAGGCACAACGGCGGTTCGTGGCCAACGCGTCGCACGAATTGCGCACTCCGCTCACCCTGCAGCAGGCCGTCGTCGACGTGGCGCTGGCCGACCCGCGCGCCGACGCCGCGTCCCTGCGGGCGGCCTGCCTGCGGGTGCGGGCCGCGGGGCAGGAGCAGGAGCGGCTGATCGAGGCGCTGCTCACGCTGGCGCGGGGGCAGCGGGCCGAGCCCGAGCGGGAGCCGGTGGATCTCGCGGTCCTGACGGGTGAGTTGCTGCCCCAGGGCAGGGCCGGGGCCCGGGTGGAGGCCGAGCTGACCTCCGCGCCGCTCGTCGGGGACCCGCAGCTGATCGGACGGCTGGTGAGCAATCTGCTGGAGAACGCCGTCCGCCACAACGTGCCCGCGGAGGAGGGGGGTTGGGTCACCGTCTGGACCGGGGTCGTGGACGGGCGGGCGTCCTTGCGGATCGCCAACAGTGGGCCGTTGGTGCCGGTGGATCAGGTGGGGGTGCTGTTCGAGCCGTTCCGGCGGCTGGGGGTGGAGCGGGTGCGGGGCCGTGCGCGGGGGGAGGGGGCGGGGCTGGGGTTGTCGATCGTGGCGGCGATCGTGGGGGCGCATGGGGGTGTGGTGGAGGCGCGGGCGCGGGGGGAGGGCGGGTTGTGGGTGGAGGTGCTGTTTCCGCCCCCGCCGCCCCTACCCTTCCCGTCACTGCATGGGGCTGCGCCCCTCGCCCCCTGATCGCGCTGCGCGCTCGTCCTCAAACGCCGGACGGGCTGAGAGTTGCGGCTGCGCCGGCATCTCTCCGCCCGCCCGCGAGGTTCTCAGCCCGCCCGCGATGTATCCAGCCTGTCCGGCGTTTGAGGACAATGGGGGCGAGGGGGCGCAGCCCCCATGCGTGGACGATGGGGGTCCCCCCGGTCGAGCGAAGCCGAGACTGGGGGAGGGTAGGGGCGGCGGGGGCGACACCCTGTCGTCCGGGAGGCGGACCGCTGGACGCAACGTCCATTGCCCGTCCGCCGGAGGGCCCGGCATGCTGCGGACGTGCCAGCGAACCGGAGCCACCCGACCCCGAGAACCCCCCTGTCCCGAACCCCACTGTCCCGCCGCACCCTGCTGCGCACCCTCGGCACGGGCGCGGCCGCAACGCTCGCCGCGGGCTGCGGCGTACCGGCCGCGTACGTCGCCCCGAAAGACCGGGGAAGAAGCGACCTCTCAGCCACGGAGAAGCGGCTGACCTGGGCGAACTGGCCGCTGTACATCGACACGGACGACGCGGACGAGTCGCGCCGCCCGACCCTGGACGCCTTCGAGAAACGCACCGGGATCGCGGTCACGTACACCGAGGAGATCAACGACAACGACGAGTTCTTCGGCAAGGTCAGCCCGTCCCTGATGAACCACCAGGAGACGGGCCGGGACCTGATCGTCATCAGTGACTGGATGTGCGCGCGGTTCGTCCGCCTCGGCTGGGTCCAGGAGATGGACCGCTCCCGGCAGCCGAACATCACCAGATACCTCGATCCCCAACTGCGTTCCCCTGCCTTCGACCCGGGGCGCCGCTCCACCGTGCCGTGGCAGTCGGGCATCACCGGTGTCGCGTACAACCGCCGCAGGCTGGGCCGGGAGATCCGGCACGTGTCCGACCTGTGGGCCGGCGACCTCAAGGGCCGGGTCACGCTGCTGTCGGGGCTCGACGAGGCGTTCGCGCTGCTCATGCAGGGTGACGGCGTCGACATCACCCGGTGGACCGCGGACGACTTCCACACGATGTGCGACCGGGTCGACGAACTGGTCCGCGCGCACCACATCCGCCGGTTCACCGGCAACGACTACATCAAGGACCTGTCGAGCGGCGACGTACTGGCCTGCCAGGCGTACAGCGGTGACGTGATCCAGTTGCAGGCCGACGATCCCGACATCGAGTTCGTCGTGCCGGAGGAGGGCGCCGAGCTCTGGTCCGAGTCCCTGATGATCCCGAACCTCGCCCGCCACAAGGCGAACGCGGAGGAACTGGTCGACTACTACTACGAGCCCGCCGTGGCCGCGGAACTCGCCGCCTGGGTCAACTACGTCTGCCCCGTCCCGGCCGCCCAGGACGTCCTGGCCTCCGCCAAGGACGAGGAGACCGCGGCCCTCGCCGAGGATCCGCTGATCTTCCCCGACAGCGCTATGCGCAAGCGGCTCGCGATCGCCCGCGACATCACGGCGAAGGAACGTACGGAGTTCGCGAAGCGCTGGAACGCCATCGCCGGCCTGTAGCCCGCGCCGACGGCCGTGGCGTGGCCGCCCCTTGTCATAGCCAACAAAGTGAATAGGGTATTAGTGGGGTAGTGAGTGAGTGAGTGAGCGAGTGGCGGCGAGAAGGGGGCACCCCGTGTCCGACGGTGGAAGCGGATATCTGCGGTACGTCGCCCTGGGCGACAGCCAGACCGAGGGGCTGGGCGACGGCGACGACGTGACCGGGCTGCGCGGGTGCGCCGACCGGTTCGCGGAGGAGCTGGCCAAGGGGTCGCCGGACGTCCTCTACGCCAACCTCGCCGTCCGCGGACGCCTCGCCGGGCAGGTGCGTGCCGAACAGCTCCCGGCGGCCCTCGCGCTGCGCCCCGATGTGGCCACCGTGGTCGCCGGGATGAACGACCTGCTGCGGCCCCGCTTCGACGCGGACGAGGTGGGCGCCCACCTGGAGGCGATGTTCGCCGCGCTGACCGGACAGGGCGCCCGCGTCGCGACGGTCACCTTTCCCGATGTCGGCCGCATCAGCCCGCTGGCCCGGCCGCTCGGCCGCCGGGTCCTCGCCCTCAACTCCCGTATCCGGGAGGCGGCCGGACGCCATGGAGTGGTCATCGCGGACATGTCCGCCCACGAGGTGGTGACGGACCCCCGGCTGTGGAGTCCGGACCGGCTGCACGCGAGCCCGCTCGGCCATGCGCGGATCGCCGCCGCGGTCGCGCATGCCTTCGGCCTGCCGGACAGCGACGAGGCCTGGACGCTGCCCCTGCCGCCGGGTGCGCCGGTACCCACGCGGCTGCGGGCCGTCGGGACGGAACTGCGCTGGGTCGGCGGCTTCCTGGGGCCCTGGCTGCTGCGCCGGGTCCGGGGCCGGTCGTCGGGCGACGGGCGGCGGGCCAAGCGGCCGGACCTGCTCCCGCCCGGCCGCCTCGACAGCCGCGTCCTTGACTGATCAACGGCTGATCAACCCGGTGCTAGCTTGAACTCATGGCGTTGCGCAATGCGGTGATGGCCGCGCTTCTGGAGGGCGAGGCGTCCGGGTACGACCTCGCGAAGGGCTTCGAGGCCTCGGTCGCCAACTTCTGGATGGCCACCCCCCAGCAGCTCTACCGCGAGCTGGAGCGCATGGAGAGTGAGGGGCTGGTCTCCGCCCGCGTCGTCCAGCAGGAGCGCCGGCCCAACAAACGGCTCTTCTCGCTCACCGAGGCCGGGCGCCGGGTGTTGCGCGCGTTCGTCACTGAGGGCCCCGCGAAGCCGCTGGCCATCAGGGACGAGCTGATGGTCAAGGTGCAGTGCGTCGACATCGGGGACACCGACGACATCGAGGCCGTACGGACCGCGGTCGCCGAACGCGTCGAACGGTCCGCCGCCAAACTCGCCCGCTATCTGCGCATGCGGGAACGCATGCTGGCGGGCCGCACCGAGGACGAACACCTCGCGTCCGCCGAGCGCATCGGCCCCTACCTCACCCTCCAGGGCGGCATCGCCCTGGAGCGGGGGAACCTCCAGTGGGGCGAGACCGTCCTGAAGCGCCTCGCTCAGCGCGTGGCGGTACTCGACGGCCCGGCCGCCCCCGCGCCCACGGGCGAACCCACCCCCTAGCCGCCCTCACCCCCCGAAGGCCGCCCGTACGATCCGCTCGGCCACCGGGTTCATGTCCTCCGACTTGGCGTCCGTCGCGTTGACCGAGTACACGAGCGTGCGGGACAGATCGCGGGTGGCCGCGACGAGCGTGCTGTATCCGGGACGCGCCCCCGACTTCAGCCAGAGGATCCTGCCGTTGCCCAGATCGAACCGCTGGAGACCGGCGCTCATGGTCGCGCCCGGCACGTCGGGGAGGGTGAACATCTCCTTGTCCAGGAGGGGTTGGGGCACCAGCCGACCCCGGAACAGCGCGTGCAGGAGCCGCTCCAGGTCCGCAGTCGTGGAGATCATGTCGCCCGCGGCCCACCGGTCCGACATGTTCCACTCGGTGGCGTCCACGAGCCTGCCGTCCGCCAGTCTCTGATAGCCGCGGTTGTGCGGTCCGTGGATACGCGGGTCGGGGCCGCCGGGGAAGGACGTGTGCCGCATCCCGGCCGGCCGCAGGACCCGTACCGCCGCCTGGTGCTCGTACGAGTCGCCGGTGACCTTCTCTATGAGGAGGCCGAGCACGGTGTAGTCGATGTTGCTGTAGTTCTGCCGCTCGCCGGGGCGGAAGGCGGGGCCCTGGGCGACCGAGGCGGCCACCACCTCCTCGGGCGTCAGTGTCTCGTACCGCCTCTCGTACCCCTCGCCGTTCACGTCCCCGAGCGACGAGCCCGGCTTCAGGCCGCTGGTGAAGGTGAGCAACTGCCGTACGGTGACGGGCTCGAAGGCCTGCGGGAGGAGGCCGGGGAGGTAGGTCTGGACGTGCCCGTCCAGGTCCACCCGGCCCTCGGCGGCGAGCTGGAGCACGACGGCCGCGGTGACGACCTTGGTCGTGGAGCCGGCCCGGAAACGCCCGTCCGCCAGCGCCTCGCGTCCACTCGGCAGATCGTGCACCCCGGCGCTGCCCCGCCAGGCACCGTCCGTGCCCGACACCCGGACGAGCGCGGCCGTCGCGTCGTCGTCCGGGAGCCCCGCGAGCGCGGCACGCAGAGCCCGGCCGGTGGCCGGATCCACGGCCTGACGTACGGCGGACGATGTGGGCGGGGAAGCGGCGAGGGCGCTGCCGGCCACGGGGCCCGCGGTCAGGCCCAGCACCAGCAGGGCGGCACAGGCGGTGCGGACACGGGCACGGGCGCGGACAGGCATCGGCTGACTCCCGGGTGATCGGTGACCTTCATCCTCCGGGCGTACGGCGCCTCGCGGATCATCCTCCGGGAGGGCGGCGACCCTGGCCGGCCCCCGAGCAACTTCCCTACACGGCACGGGTGTTGTCAGGGATGTCCCTGAGGGTCCCGCACCGGGTCATCCCGGAGAGGCGCGCTCAGGACGGGCTCAGGGAACGGAGTGTGTCGACGCGGTTCGTCGTGATCGAGTCGACGCCTGCGGCGATGAGCCGCCGCATGGACCGCCGTGTGTCGGGCGTCCAGACCGAGACCAGGTATCCGTCCCGGTGGATCCTCTCGACGAGGTCGCGGTCCACCAGCCCGAAGCGGTAGTTGAGCCAACGGGGCCGTACGGCGTCCAGCAGCGCGGGCCGCGGCGGGGCGAGGCTCGTCCAGGTGAGGGCGATCTCGGCGGCGGGGTCGGCCGCGCGGACGGCGAGCATGGCGGCGGCCCCCGCGCAGTAGTACACGCGCTCCTCGGCGCCGAGGTCCCGGACGGCCTCGACGATCCGGCGGACGGTACGGACGTCCGGCTGGCCGGGCAGGTCGATCATGAACCGGCCCTCGTCCGTCGCCTTGAGTGCCTCCTCCAGCGTGGGGATCCCGCCCGCGGTCAGACCCCGTACCTCGTCCGCGGAGAGCGAGCGCAGCGGCCGGTCCCGCTCCCACAGCCGCTTCAGCGTGTCGTCGTGGAGCAGGACGGGCACGCCGTCGCGGGTCGGCCGGACGTCGATCTCCACGGCGTCCGCGCCCCGGCGCAGCGCGGAACGCAGGGAGTCGAGCGTGTTCTCACGGACGCGGTAGGGGTCGCCGCGATGGGCCACGGCAGTCACGGTACGCATCGGCCCATTGTGCTGGTGGGCAACCTCAGGGCGCGAGCCACCCGGCGGTGTACGTGTCGATCTCCGCCGCCAGCGCCGCCTTGCCGGGGGCGTCCAGGAAGGAGACGGCGACGGCGTTCTTGGCGAGCTCCGCCAGACCCCGCTCGTCGAGATCGAGGAGGCGGGCGGCGACCGCGTACTCGTTGTTGAGGTCGGTGCCGAACATCGGCGGGTCGTCGGAGTTGACGGTGACGACGACGCCGGCCTCCACGAACTTCTTCATGGGGTGCTCGTCGAGCGTGCGGACCGCGCGCGTGGCGATGTTCGAGGTCGGGCACACCTCCAGCGGGATCCGGTGCTCGGCGAGGTGCGCGAGGAGCTTCGGGTCCTGGGCGGAACTGGTGCCGTGGCCGATGCGCTCGGCCCGCAGGTCCGTCAGCGCGTCCCAGACCGTCCCGGGGCCGGTCGTCTCGCCCGCGTGCGGTACGGAGTGCAGGCCGGCCGCGATCGCACGGTCGAAGTACGGCTTGAACTGCGGCCGGGGCACGCCGATCTCGGGCCCGCCCAGCCCGAAGGAGACCAGGCCCTCCGGGCGGAGCTTGTCGGTGGTGGCGAGACGGACCGTCTCCTCGGCGGATTCGAGCCCCGCCTCACCGGGGATGTCGAAGCACCACCGCAGGATCGTGCCGAAGTCGGCCTCGGCGGCGATACGGGCGTCCTCGATGGCGTCCATGAAGGCGCCCTCGTCGATACCGCGGCGGGTCGACGAGAACGGCGTGATCGTCAGCTCGGCGTAGCGGATCTGCTGCCGGGCCATGTCGCGGGCGACCTCGTACGTGAGGAGGCGTACGTCCTCGGGGGTGCGGATGAGGTCGACGACGGACAGGTACACGTCGATGAAGTGGGCGAAGTCCGTGAACGTGAAGTAGTCGACCAGGGCCTCGGGGTCCGAGGGCACCTTGGAGTCGCGGTGGCGGGCGGCCAGCTCGGAGACGATCCGGGGGGAGGCGGAGCCTACGTGGTGGACGTGCAGTTCTGCCTTGGGCAGTCCGGCGATGAAGGCGTGCAGGTCGGTCAAGGTTCCTCCCCAGGAACGGCGCCGGGCCGGTGTGCGGCGGGTGGGCGCGGGTGATCGGCTGATCGGTGGTGCGGTGCGGTGGTTCGGTGGTGCGGTGTGATGCGTCTTCGGGATCATCGTAGGCCGCGGTCCGGGTGGGGGAAGGCTTGGGCCGTAGCATGACGCCACGTTCGACAGAGGGGACTCCGCGCATGGCCGAGGACGCGCAGGCATCGGGTGGGCCGGCCGACGAGCCGCGGAAGGTGTCGCTGGGCAAGCCGTCCGCCGAGCCGAATCCCTGGGCTCCGCCCGTGGACGCGAGGGGTACGCGGGAGGCCGGGCCGGCCTCGGTGCACGACCGGCAGACCGTGACCTCGTTCCCCGTGGCGCCGGATCCGTACGCGGCGCCGGGGGGTTCCGCGGTTCCGCCGCCGCCGGTTGCGCCGGGAGGGCCGGGGCAGGTGCCGTACGGGTACGGGCCGCCCGTGCATGGGCATGGGCATGGACATACGCATGGGTACGGCTATCCGGCTTACCCCGTGCAGGGTGGGCCCGGTTACGGGTGGCCGGGGATGCCCGGGATGCCCATGGGGCCGAGCAACGGGCTGGGGACCGCGTCGCTCGTGCTCGGGATCGTCGCGGCGGTCGGGTTCTGCCTGTGGCCGGTGGCGCTCGCGTGCGGGATTCTCGCGGTGATCTTCGGGGTGATCGGGCGGGGGAGGGCTCGGCGGGGGCAGGCGACGAATGCGGGGCAGGCGTTGGCGGGGATCATCTGTGGGGCGGTCGGTGTTGCGCTCGGGATCGCGTTCCTGGTGGTGTTCCTGGTGCTGCCCGAGACGGAGATCGATGACTCGGGGAGCGGGGACGACGGCTTCAGCACGTCGCTGACTGCGGTCCGCTGAGCGGGGGTTTTGGCTGGCGCCCTGGGTGTGGGTGCGGGTGCGGGTGAGCGGGGGCTGAGGCTTTTGCGCAGTTCCCCGCGCCCCTTGGGGTGGTGCGGGGCGTGGGCATGTGCGGGTCGGTGGGGGCTGGCCGCGCAGTTCCCCGCGCCCCTTGGGGGGTGGGTCCGTCCCTCGGGTGAGTGGGTGCCGGTCGGTGGGGGTTGGTCGCGCCGTTTCTCGCGCGCCTACGTTGCTCTGGTGCGGGCTGTTTGTCAGCCGGGGGTGCCCCTTTAGGGGCGCGGGGAACTGCGCGGTCAGCCCCCACCGGGCCGCAGGGGACCACGCGCCCAATCCGTCGGGCCCGCGCAGGGAAGAACCCGTTCAGGCCTGCCCGGCCCCGCAGGGGCCACTTGGGTGCCGTCGTGCCGCGGCTGCAGCCCGTCCCGCCGGGCCGTTCACGCGGAGCGTTGCGCGGAGCGCAAGCGCTCCCTCGCTGCCATCAGGGCGAAGCCCAGCAGGTTCAGGCCCTGCCAGCGCGCGGGGTCGGACGCCCGGTCGTCGTCCGCGGCCAGCCCGATGCCCCAGACCCGGTCCAAGGGACTGGCCTCCACCAGCACACGCTCACCCGTGCCCAGCAGGAACCCGCGAAGTTCGTCGTCCGACGCGAACTTCGCCACGCTTCCCGCCACCACGATCCCGAACCGCTCCCGCTCCCACACGGACTCGTCGAAGCCACGGACCAACCGCCCCGCCTTCTTCGCGAGCGCCGGATTCGGCGCGTCGAGCGCCCGCCGCTCCGCCTCCGCGTCACCGAAGAGCCGCGCCTTGCGCGCCATCATCCAGTGCTCCGCCGTGCGGTACTCCACCCCGTCCACCGTGAACGGCGACGGCCACCACTGGCTCAGGCAACTCGATCCGATCCGCCCGTCCGCCCGCGGCCGGTGCCCCCAGAAGTACAGGTACTTGACCTTCGCCCCCGCCCGGACCGCGCTGACCAGCGACTCCCGCGACACGATCCCCGATTCGATCTCCCCCATGCACGCGAGTCTGGCACGCACCACTGACAATCCGTCCCGCCTTTTCCTCAGCGACTCGACACCTGGTCGACAGATTCCGTCGCGTAACCAAATGGCAACAACGGAATCACTTGTTGGAGCACCATTGCTCTGTCAGGATCGGCACTCAAATCGAGCTGGAGCTACGCCGACCCCCCGGGTTCGGGGATGCGGCGGAGGAGAGCGAAATGCACAATCCGGGCCATCGCTTCCAGGCGCAGGACCGCTTCGCGGACGGCGCGCAGTACATCGCGGGCCGGCCGGCGAAGGGCACGTCCGGCCGGAACCACACCGTCGTCGACCCCGCCACCGGCGACGGCCTCCACACGTACGAACTCGCGGGCACGGACGACGTGGACGCGGCGGTGGAGGCCGCGCGGGAGGCGTTCCCCGGCTGGTCCGGCGCCACCCCGGGCGAGCGCTCCGACGCCATGCACCGCTTCGCCGCCGTGCTCGCCGAGCGCGCCGAGGAGTTCGCGCAGGCGGAGTCCCTGCAGTGCGGCAAGCCGATCAAGCTGACCCGGGAGTTCGACGTCCCGGGCACGATCGACAACACCGCCTTCTTCGCGGGTGCGGCCCGGCATCTCCAGGGGCAGTCCGCCGGTGAGTACTCCGGCGACCACACCTCGTACGTACGGCGTGAGGCGATCGGGGTCGTCGGTTCCATCGCTCCCTGGAACTACCCCCTCCAGATGGCCGCCTGGAAGGTCCTCCCGGCGATCGCCGCAGGCAACACGATCGTCCTCAAGCCCGCCGAGCTGACCCCGTTCACCTCCCTGCTGTTCGCCGAGGCGGCGACCGTCGCGGGCATCCCGGACGGGGTCGTCAATGTCATCAGCGGGGCGGGCCGGGACGCCGGTGAGCATCTGGTCGGGCACCCGGACGTCGTCATGACCTCCTTCACCGGGTCCACCGCCGTCGGCAGACGCGTCGCCGAGATCGCCACCTCCACCATCAAGCGCCTCCACCTGGAGCTCGGCGGCAAAGCGCCCTTCGTGGTCTTCGACGACGCGGACCTGGAGGCCGCCGTGCACGGCGCGGTCGCGGGCGCGCTCATCAACACGGGCCAGGACTGCACGGCCGCCACGCGCGCGTACGTGCAAAGGCCCCTCTACGAAGAGTTCGTTTCGAGGACCGCGGAGCTGATGGAGAGCGTCCGGCTCGGCGATCCGTTCGCCCCGGACACCGATCTCGGACCGCTGATCTCCGTCGCCCAGCGCGACCGGGTCGCGGGCTTCGTCGACCGGGCGCGCTCCTACGCGCGCGTGGTCACCGGCGGCGAGATCCCGAAGGGGCTTGAGCACGGCGCGTACTACCGGCCGACGCTGATCGCCGACGCCGCGCAGGACAGCGAGGTCGTGCAGGCGGAGATCTTCGGCCCGGTCCTGGTGGTCGTGCCCTTCGACGGCGACGACGAGGGCATCCGCCTCGCCAACGACACGCCGTACGGTCTCGCCGCCTCCGCGTGGAGCCGTGACCTGTACCGGGCGAACCGGGCCACCCGCGAGATCAAGGCGGGCTGCGTGTGGGTCAACGACCACATCCCGATCATCAGCGAGATGCCCCACGGCGGTTACAAGGCGTCCGGATTCGGCAAGGACATGTCCTCGTACTCGTTCGAGGAGTACACACAGATCAAGCACGTCATGTTCGACAACACCGCGGTGGCCAGGAAGGACTGGCACCGCACGATCTTCGGGGACCGTTAGTCGCCATTGGCCCGGACCAGGCCGAAATCACCCGAAAGGGCACCACGAGCATGGAGCAGTACGAGCCCGATCAACTGTCCCCGGCCCGACTGGCCGCCGTGCGGCGCAGCCTCCGCAACGGCAGGGCCTCCCTCAGCCGCCGTTCGCTGCTGCGCGCCTCGACGGGCGGCGCGCTCGCCCTCGGCGGCCTCGGGACGCTGAGCGCCTGCGGGATCCCGGCGGCGAAGAACACCGCGGGCGTCTCGTCCGAGGACCACTCGGCCAAGGAGAAGCAGATCAACTTCTCCAACTGGACCGAGTACATGGACGTCGACGACAGCGAGAAGCGGCACCCGACGCTCGACGCGTTCGCCGAACGCACCGGCATCAAGGTCAAGTACACCGAGGACATCAACGACAACGTCGAGTTCTTCGGCAAGCTCAAGCCGCAGCTCGCGGCGGGCCAGGACACCGGGCGCGACCTCATCTGCGTCACCGACTGGCTGGCCGCCCGGCTGATCCGTTTCGGCTGGGTGCAGAAGCTGGACGCCTCCCACCTGCCGCACGCGTACGCGAACCTCTCCCAGCAGTTCCGCACCCCCGACTGGGACCCGGGACGCGCCTACTCGTATCCCTGGACCGGTATCTCCACCGTCATCGCCTACAACAAGAAGGCGCTGGACGGGGTGGAGGTGAAGTCCCTCTCCGACCTGCTCGACAACCCGAAACTCAAAGGGCGCGTCGGCTTCCTGTCCGAGATGCGCGACAGCGTCGGGATGACGCTGCTCGACCTGGGCAAGGACCCGGCGAAGTTCACGGACGACGACTTCGACGCGGCCATCGCCCGGATGCAGAAGGCCGTCGACAAGGGCCAGATCCGCCGCTTCACGGGCAACGACTACACCTCCGACCTCACCAAGGGCGACCTCGCGGCCTGTCTCGCCTGGGCGGGCGACGTCGTCCAGCTCAAGGCGGACAGCCCGGACGTCGACTTCCTCATCCCGGACAGCGGCTATCTGACGTCCACGGACAACCTGCTCGTCCCGAACAAGGCGCGGCACAAGGCGAACGCCGAACGGCTCATCGACTACTACTACGAGCCGGGTCCGGCGGCGCAGCTGGCCGCGTACATCAACTACGTCTGTCCCGTCGACGGTGTGAAGGCCGAACTGGCGAAGATCGACAAGTCGGCGGCCGACAACCCGCTGATCATTCCCGACGCCGCCATGGCGGCCAAGTCGCACTCCTTCCGCTCCCTGAGCACCAAGGAAGAGACGGCGTACGAAGAGAAGTTCGCAAAGCTGACGGGGGCGTGATCACCGTGACCACCAACAACAGTGCGAAGAGCACCGCGAAGAACGGCACGACGAGCGGTACGGAGGCCGGCGGCGACGTCCGCCTCTCCGGCATCAGCAAGACCTACGGCTCCTTCACCGCCGTCCGGCCGCTCGATCTGACCGTGCCCCAGGGCTCGTTCTTCGCCCTCCTCGGAGCGTCGGGCTGCGGCAAGACCACCACGCTGCGCATGATCGCCGGTCTGGAGGAACCTTCCTCCGGAACGGTCTTCCTCGGCGAGCAGAACGTGACGAACCTGCCCCCGTACAAGCGGCCCGTGAACACCGTCTTCCAGTCGTACGCCCTCTTCCCGCACCTCGACATCTTCGAGAACGTCGCCTTCGGTCTGCGCCGGCGCGGCATCAAGTCGGTGAAGAAGCAGGTCGGCGAGATGCTCGACCTGGTCCAGCTCGGCGAGCAGGCCCGCAAGAAGCCGCACCAGCTCTCCGGCGGCCAGCAGCAGCGCGTCGCCGTGGCCCGCGCGCTGATCAACACCCCGAAGGTGCTCCTCCTCGACGAGCCCCTCGGCGCCCTCGACCTCAAGCTGCGCCGCCAGATGCAGCTGGAGCTCAAGCGCATCCAGACCGAGGTCGGCATCACGTTCATCCACGTCACGCACGACCAGGAGGAGGCCATGACCATGGCCGACACGGTCGCCGTGATGAACGCGGGCCGTGTCGAGCAGCTCGGCTCGCCCGCCGACCTCTACGAGAACCCGCAGACCACGTTTGTCGCCAACTTCCTCGGCACCTCCAACCTCATCGAGGCCGAGGTCGACGCCAGGAGCGGCGACGACATCGTCCTCAGGGCGGGCGACTGCAAACTCGTCCTGCCCGGCGCGCGATGTTCGGCGCCCGCGACGGCCGGCGGCAAGGTCCTGGTCGGCGTCCGCCCCGAGAAGATCTCCCTCACGCACGCCGACGAGGCGGGCGAGATCCCGGCGGGCCGCAACCGCATCACCGGCACGATCGCCGACTCCAGTTTCATCGGCGTCTCCACGCAGTACGTCATCGACAGCCCGGTCTGCCCGGAGTTCGAGGTCTACGCCCAGAACATCGACCGCGACCCTCGGCTCGTCCCCGGCGCCGAGGTGGTCCTGCACTGGAACCCGGCGCACACCTTCGGCCTGGACGCCGACCAGGACATCGACGCGGGCATCGAAACGGTCGAGGAAGAGGCGGCCTGATGACGACCGTCACCGACGCGCCACCCCTGGCGCCCACCCCCGCGCCGAAGGAGCGCCCTCCTCGCCGGAGAGGCCGCCTCACCCCGTACTGGCTGCTGCTCCCCGGCATCCTGTGGCTGGTCGTCTTCTTCGCGCTGCCGATGGTCTACCAGGCCTCCACGTCCGTGCAGACGGGCTCCCTTGAGGACGGGTACCAGGTCACCTGGCACTTCGCGACCTACTGGGACGCGGTCGCCGACTACTGGCCGCAGTTCCTGCGCTCCATCGTGTACGCGGGCACCGCCACGCTCCTGTGTCTGCTGCTCGGCTACCCGCTCGCGTACCTCATCGCGTTCCGTGCGGGCCGCTGGCGCAACTTGATCCTGATCCTGGTCATCGCGCCCTTCTTCACCAGCTTCCTGATCCGTACGCTCGCCTGGAAGACGATCCTCGCGGACAGCGGCCCGGTCGTCGGCGCCCTCAACACGCTGCACGTCCTGGACGTCACGAGCTGGCTGGGCATCACCGCGGGCGACCGCGTCCTGGCCACCCCGCTCGCGGTGGTCTGCGGTCTCACGTACAACTTCCTGCCGTTCATGATCCTGCCGCTCTACACCTCCCTCGAACGCATCGACGGGCGGCTGCACGAGGCGGCCGGCGATCTGTACGCGCGGCCCTTCACCACCTTCCGCAAGGTGACCTTCCCGCTGTCGATGCCCGGGGTCGTCTCCGGGACGCTGCTCACGTTCATCCCGGCGAGCGGCGACTACGTGAACGCCGATCTGCTCGGCTCCACCGACACCCGCATGGTCGGAAACGTCATCCAGACGCAGTTCCTGCGCATTCTCGACTATCCGACGGCCGCGGCCCTCTCCTTCCTTCTCATGGCGGGAATCCTGGCCATCGTCACGCTCTACATCCGCAAGTCCGGGACGGAGGATCTGGTTTAGAT
The DNA here is from genome assembly GCF_042728395.1 of Streptomyces sp. NPDC060205. Lineage (NCBI taxonomy): Bacteria > Bacillati > Actinomycetota > Actinomycetes > Kitasatosporales > Streptomycetaceae > Streptomyces > Streptomyces sp. NPDC060205. The sequence continues at coordinate 36,919 of NZ_JBHWZP010000018.1, read as the reverse complement.
GGGCCTCTTGCGCTGGTTCAGAAGCCGTCTCGTCGTCATCGCGGGTCTGCTGACCCTCGGATATCTGCTGCTGCCCAACATCGTCGTCACCGTCTTCTCCTTCAACAATCCGAAGGGCCGCTTCAATTACGAGTGGCAGCAGTTCTCCACGGACGCCTGGACCGATCCCTGCGGGGTCGCCGACCTCTGCGGCTCGCTCTCGCTGAGCCTGCAGATCGCCGGCTGGGCGACCCTGGGAGCCACCGTCCTCGGCACGATGATCGCCTTCGCGCTCGTCCGCTACCGCTTCCGCGCTCGCGGCGCCGTGAACTCGCTGATCTTCCTGCCGATGGCGATGCCCGAGGTCGTCATGGCGGCCTCGCTGCTCACGCTCTTCCTCAACCTGGGCGCCCAGCTGGGCTTCTGGACGATCCTCATCGCCCACATCATGTTCTGCCTGAGCTTCGTCGTCACCGCCGTGAAGGCCCGCGTGATGTCGATGGACCCGCGCCTGGAACAGGCCGCGCAGGACCTGTACGCGGGACCCCTGCAGACCTTCCTGCGCGTGACGCTGCCCATCGCCGCGCCCGGGATCGCCGCGGGAGCGCTGCTCGCCTTCGCGCTCTCCTTCGACGATTTCATCATCACCAATTTCAACGCCGGTTCGACCGTCACGTTCCCGATGTTCGTCTGGGGTTCCGCACAGCGCGGAACACCCGTTCAGATCAATGTCATCGGTACGGCCATGTTCCTGATCGCCGTACTGTTCGTGCTGGCCGGAATGGTCATCGGAAACCGCCGCAACCGCCAGAAGGCATAACCGCATTACATTCGTTGGGAGTTGAAATCATGGCCCCGAGCGCCATGAGCCGTAACAACGATCGGACCGACAAGAACTGGGCGAAGTCGCTCTCCGACGTCCAGCCGCTCTCGTACTGGCTGGACGACCCCGGCAAGCCCCGCCCCGAGCCCGCGCTCACCGCCGCCGAGACCTGCGACCTGCTCGTCGTCGGCGGTGGCTACAGCGGACTGTGGACCGCGCTCCTCGCCAAGGAGCGCGACCCCGGGCGCGAGGTGGTCCTGCTGGAGGGCCGCGAGGTGGGCTGGGCCGCCTCGGGCCGCAACGGCGGATTCTGCGCCGCCTCCCTCACCCACGGCCTGTCCAACGGTCTGACCCGCTGGCCCGACGAGATCCACAAATTGGAGGAGCTGGGCGCCCGCAACCTCGACGGCATCGAGGCGACCGTCGCCCGCTACTCCCTCGACTGCGACTTCGAGCGCACCGGCGAGATCGACGTGGCGACGGAGCCGTACCAGGCGGCCGAACTGCGCGACTGGCACGAGGAGCTGAAGGAGCGCGGCCTCGCCGACGGCGTCGAGCACCTGGACGCCGACGCCGTACGGGAGCAGGTCAACTCACCGACCTTCCTCGGCGGCCTGCACGACCGCCGGGGCGTCGCCATGCTGCACCCCGCCAAACTCGCCTGGGGCCTCAAGCGCGCCTGCGTCGGACTGGGGGTGCGCGTGTACGAGAACACGCCCGCGCTCACCCTGAAGGCGTACGGCGCGGGCATGGCCGTACGCACGCCGTACGGGAGCGTGCGCGCCCGCCGGGTCGCCCTCGGCACGAACATCTTCCCGAACCTGGTCAAGCGCGTGCGCCCGTACACCGTGCCGGTCTACGACTACGCGCTGATGACCGAGCCGCTGACCGCCGGGCAGCTCGACTCGATCGGCTGGAAGGGCCGGCAGGGGCTCGGGGACTCGGCGAACCAGTTCCACTACTTCCGGCTGTCCGCCGACAACCGGATCCTGTGGGGCGGCTACGACGCCGTGTACCCGTACGGCGGCCGGGTGCGCGCCGAGTACGACGACCGGCCGGACACGTACGCGAAGCTCGCCGGGCACTTCTTCACCTGCTTCCCGCAGCTGGAGGGCGTGCGCTTCACCCACGCCTGGGGCGGCGCGATCGACACGTGCTCCCGTTTCTCGGCCTTCTTCGGCACCGCGCACGGGGGCCGGGTCGCCTACGCGGCCGGCTACACGGGCCTCGGGGTCGGCGCGACCCGGTTCGGCGCGGACGTGATGCTCGACCTGCTGGCGGGGGAGCGCACGGAGCGTACGGCGCTGGAGATGGTCCGCAGGAAGCCGCTGCCCTTCCCGCCCGAGCCGTTCGCGTGGACGGGCATCGCGCTCACCAAGTGGTCCCTCGCCCGCGCGGACGCGCACGGCGGCCGGCGCAATCTGTGGCTGCGCACGATGGACCGGGTGGGTCTGGGCTTCGACAGCTGACCCGTACGGGCGACTTTCCCGAGTGATTGCCGAAAGCCGCGTAATGCCGGGCCCGGGCCTCCCTCTCTCCTGTGACGCGACCAGCGTCGACACGAGAGAGGGAGGTTCCGCCATGACAGGGGCGAAGACGGCGGTCGAGTGGCTGGCATCCGTGGCACCGGATCCCGATGCCTGCCGCTTCGAATGGGAGCGCAACCCGATGGGGGTCGCGCTGCTGCCGGCGGGCAAGGTCTGGGACGTGCTCATCCTGCCGGGGCAGCTCGGCTATCCGACGCTCGACGTGCTGTCCCGGGTGCTCGACCAGCCAGGTCCCGTACTCGTCGACTTCGGTGACGCGCGCATGGGTTTCTTCGTCCCGCCGGGGACGGCCGCGCGCTGGCTGGGCACGGGGGTGCGCACGGCGGGCCGCGGCACGTGGATCGTCGTCCCGTATCCCGGGCGCTCCACCGGCGGGGTCCGCTGGCTGATCCCCCCGGACGGCTCCGGCACCCTCACCGACCCGGCGCTGCTGGAACTGGCCATGCACGAGGCGGCGGCGGGGCTGGCGACCGAGGAGCGCGGCGGATCCATTGACCGCGACGGGTTCGGTGAGGGGTGAGTGCGACGACTTCGGCCACGGGTGACCGTGACGGCGGATAGCTGCCGGAGGTCTTGACAACCGTATTGGTCTGGACCAAATTGAGCGCGCTCCACCCTCCATCTCCCCCACGCCAGGAGGCAGTCGTGGATCGCGCCAGACCTCTTCCCGGACCTGTTCGCAGATCCGCTCGCAGATCCGTCCTCGCCGTCTGTACGGCCACCGTCCTGGCCGTACCCGGTATGACCGCGCTCTCGTCGGCCGCCCGTGCGGCCGACGCGGACCTGGCCCGCAACGGCGGGTTCGAAGCGGGTCTCGACGGCTGGTCCTGCACGGCGGGTTCCGTCGTCGGCTCACCCGTCCGCAGCGGCGCCTCGGCGCTGCAGGCGACCCCGGCCGGCAGCGACAACGCGCAGTGCGCGCAGACCGTCACGGTCAAGCCGGACTCCCAGTACACGCTCGCCGGACACGTCCGCGGCTCCTACGTCTACCTCGGCGCGAGCGGCACCGGCACCACCGACGTCTCCGCGTGGACCCAGTCCGCGCCGGACTGGCAGCGGCTCGCCACGACCTTCCGCACCGGCCCCACCACCACCCGCGTCACGATCTACACGCACGGCTGGTACGGCACCGGCGCCTACCACGCCGACGACATCTCCCTGGTCGGCCCCGGCGGCGACGCGGTGCAGCCGCCGGCCGCGCCCACCGCCCCCACGGTCGGCACGGTCACGTCCACCGCCGTCGGCCTGTCCTGGCCCGCGGTACAGGGCGCGACGGGCTACGCGGTCTACCGCAACGGGACGAAGATCCAGACGCCCACCGGGACGTCGGCCAACGTCACCGGCCTCAGCCCCTCGACCGCGTACTCCTTCCAGGTCACCGCCGTGAACGCCGCCGGGGAGTCCGCGAAGTCCCCGGTCGTCACAGCGACCACCGCGGCGGGCCCGGGCGGCGGCGGCCCCGCCGACCTGCCCGCCCACGCCCTGGTCGGCTACCTCCACGCGAGCTTCGCCAACGGCTCCGGCTACACGCGGATGGCCGACGTCCCCGACAGCTGGGACGTCATCGACCTGGCCTTCGGCGAACCGACCTCGGTGACCTCGGGCGACATCCGCTTCGACCGCTGCCCGGCGGCCGAGTGCCCCGGGGTCGAGTCCGACGCCGAGTTCAAGGCGGCGATCAAGGCGAAGCAGGCCGCCGGCAAGAAGGTCCTCATCTCGATCGGCGGCCAGAACGGCCAGGTGCAGCTGACGACCACGGCGGCCCGCGACACGTTCGTCTCCTCGGTCTCGAAGATCATCGACGCGTACGGGCTCGACGGCCTGGACATCGACTTCGAGGGCCACTCGCTCTCCCTGAACGCCGACGACACCGACTTCAAGAACCCGAAGACCCCGGTGATCGTGAACCTCATATCGGCGCTCAAGACCCTCAAGGCCAAGTACGGCGACGACTTCGTCCTGACGATGGCCCCGGAGACGTTCTTCGTGCAGCTCGGCTACCAGTACTACGGAACGGGCAAGTGGGGCGGCCAGGACCCGCGCGCCGGCGCCTACCTCCCGGTCATCCACGCCCTGCGCGACGACCTGACGCTGCTGCACGTCCAGGACTACAACTCCGGCCCGATCATGGGCCTCGACAACCAGTACCACTCCATGGGCGGCGCCGACTTCCACATCGCCATGACCGACATGCTCCTCACCGGCTTCCCGGTGGCGGGCGACGCGGCCAACGTCTTCCCGCCGCTGCGCCCCGACCAGGTGGCCATCGGCATGCCGGCCACGACGAACGCGGGCAACGGCCACGTACCGTCGTCCGAGACCGACAAGGCCCTGGACTGCCTGACGAAGAAGACCAACTGCGGCTCGTACGCGACCCACGGCACCTGGCCCGCCCTGCGCGGCCTGATGACGTGGTCGATCAACTGGGACCGCTTCGGCGGCTGGGAGTTCTCGAAGAACTTCGACGGCTACTTCGGCTGAGTGACTGTGCTGCTGCTGGTGGTTCTGGTTCTGGTCAGGAACCTCGTGAGCCCCAGCAGCAGCACGGCGCTCAGGCACCAGCTCCCCACCACGTCCAGCGGCCAGTGGTAGCCGCGGCGGACCAGGCCGAAGCTCACGGCTGCCACCAGGACCAGACAGGCGATGGTGAGTTCACGGCGCAGGTAGCGGTTGCGGAGCCAGGGGAGCAGGAGGAGGACGGCGGCTCCGTACGCGACGGCGGCGGTCGCGGTGTGGCCCGAGGGGTAGTAGCCGTCGCCCGCCATGCCGGGCGGGCCGGTGCGGCCGACGGCCTCCTTCAGGGGGACGACCAGGAGGGGTACGACGGCCAGGGTGACCAGGGCCGCGAGCGGCGGCAGCCACCAGCGGGGGAGGGCCGCGCGCCGGGCCCGCCAGGCGACGTACGCGGCGACCGCGGCCAGGACCGGGACGGCGACCGCGATGTTGCCGAGATCCGCGAGGAACTCGGCGGCACCCGTCGGCAGGCGGCTCCCCTCGACCACCCGCGCAAGCCGCTCGTCCCCGCGCCGCACGGCCCCGTCGACGGACACCTGCCAGGTGAGCAGACCGAAGAGGAGAAGAAGACCGAACGAAGCAAGGACCCGGGCACGACCTCCCGCATCGGGTGAGGTTTCACCACGGCGGCCGCTTTCGGGGTCACTGATCATGCGATACAGCGTGCCAGCACATCAGCACCGGGCCCCGTCAGGGGCGCGAGGAACTGCGCGGCTGGCCACGACGAGAGCCGCGCTCGGCAAGACAGCGACCCCACCCCGGACCGACCCCCGCAAGGGGCGCGGGGAACTGCGCGGCCAGCCACGACGGACCCGCAGTCGAAATCACATCCCCCCGGCGGAAGCCGTCCCGTGGCGCGGGCCCGGGGAACTGACCCCGGACACGCCGAAAGGCTTGCACCAGGGGGGGTAGGTGCAAGCCCTTCGGTGGTTCTGACCGGGTTGTCGCGCGCCCCGGGGGGTTTGGGGCGAGCGACTGTCCGATCGGTGAGGAGACCCGGAGCTCAAGGCTCCGGTTGTGTGCGCGAAGGCACGACCAGGGCGAAGCTGGGGAGGCCCCGTCCTGATGCCGCCCACAGTCCCCTGTGGGCGGGGTGCATCTCTCATCTGCGTAGAACCTACGACAGCGAAAGCGCGTCCGACAGAAGGATTCCCTTCCCGCCATGCACCTCGCACACCTTCTTCACACGCCCCGCTCCTGCGACAGAACGGACGGCCCCGGCGGCAATCCGATGAGGCCGGCCCCGCTCAGATGCGGGCGAAAGCCTGCTCGATGATGTCCAGTCCCTCGGTCAGCAGGTCCTCGCCGATGACCAGCGGCGGCAGGAACCGCAGCACGTTCCCATAGGTGCCACAGGTAAGGACCAGCAGGCCCTCCTGGTGGCAGGCCTTGGCCAGCGCGGCGGTCGCCTCCGCGTTCGGCTCCTTCGTCGTACGGTCCTTGACCAGTTCGATCGCGATCATCGCGCCGCGCCCGCGGACGTCGCCGATGATGTCGAACTTCTCGGCCATCGCGCCCAGCCGGGCCTTCATGACGGCCTCGATGTTCTTCGCCTTCGCGTTGAGGTCCAGCTCCTTCATCGTCTCGATGGAGCCGAGCGCACCGGCGCAGGCGACCGGGTTGCCGCCGTAGGTGCCGCCCAGGCCGCCCGCGTGCGCGGCGTCCATGATCTCGGCGCGGCCCGTCACGGCGGCGAGCGGCAGACCGCCCGCGATGCCCTTGGCGGTGGTGATCAGGTCCGGGACGATGCCCTCGTCCTCGCACGCGAACCACTGGCCCGTACGGCAGAACCCGGACTGGATCTCGTCGGCGACGAAGACGATGCCGTTGTCGGCCGCGAACTTGCTCAGGGCCGGCAGGAAGCCCTTGGCGGGCTCGATGAAGCCGCCCTCGCCGAGCACCGGCTCGATGATGATCGCGGCCACGTTGTCCGGACCGACCTGCTTGGTGATCTCGTCGATGGCCTGCGCGGCGGCCTCGGCGCCCGCGTTGTCCGGACCGGTCGGCCAGCGGTAGCCGTACGCCACCGGGACGCGGTAGACCTCGGGCGCGAACGGCCCGAAGCCGTGCTTGTACGGCATGTTCTTCGCGGTCAGCGCCATCGTGAGGTTCGTGCGCCCGTGGTAGCCGTGGTCGAAGACGACGACCGCCTGCCGCTTGGTGTAGGCACGCGCGATCTTGACGGCGTTCTCGACGGCCTCGGCGCCGCTGTTGAACAGGGCGCTCTTCTTGGCGTGGTCCCCGGGCGTCAGCTCGGCGAGCGCCTCGGCGACCGCCACGTACCCCTCGTACGGCGTGACCATGAAACAGGTGTGGGTGAAGTCCTGGAGCTGGGCGGCGGCCCGGCGTACGACGGCCTCGGCGGAGGCACCGACGGACGTCACGGCGATACCGGAACCGAAGTCGATGAGCCGGTTCCCGTCGACGTCCTCCAGGATGCCGCCGCCGGCGCGCGCGGTGAAGACGGGCAGCACGGACCCCACACCGGCCGCGACCGCGGCGCTGCGGCGCGCCTGCAGCTCCTGCGACTTCGGGCCGGGAATGGCGGTGACGATGCGGCGCTCCTGCGGAACTGCGCTCATGAGGGGCTCCCTGGGGTCGTGCGACGGGCTGACGGGTTTCCTTCCTCGCAGGCTAGGGCCGGGTGCGGGGGGTGGGCATGCTCCATCTGGGCGGTGTCGGAGAAGCCGCTTGTCCGTGTTGGACATGGCGTGGCCGGGGAACGTCCAAGGGGGCGGGGTCCGTCTCGTCGCGCACCCGGCCGGGTAAGCGGTGAACTCCCCTTGTGAGGGCGTTAGATTGACTCGCAACCACGTACGGAGCGGCTGGTCAGGGGTGGCAGAGGCGATGGACAGCGACGGCACGCACGACGCACGGGGCACACACGCCGATCGTGTGCCGCGGCCGGCCGGACCGCCCCGGGTGCCGCCGCGGCCCACACAGGCCCCCGGCGGACCGCCGCGGCCGGACGGATCCGCCTTCCTCAGCTGGCTGCGCACGCCCCGGCCCGAGGCCGCACCGGGCGTGTGGCGGTTCGGCCACCGGCCGCGGCCGGAGGTGGAGCCGGAGCAGATCCCCGCCCGGCAGCTGCTCAGCGGCGCGTTCATCGCGTTCCTCGTCGGCTACCTGATCTGGTCGCTGCTGTGGAACGGCTACCTCGGCGGCTGGTGGCTGCTGCCGCTGTACGCGATGATCCCGGACTCCTGGGCCCAGCCGCACAGCTTCGCCTCCGTCGTGGTCGTCTACGCCTACTACGTGGCCGTGGCGCTCGGCATCATGATCGGCGTCGGACGGCTCGGCCGGTGGGGCGAGGTCTGGCGCCGGTACGGGCCCCCCGCCTGGCGCCGGGCCGCACCCGTCGACGACCGGCCCCCCGTGCCCGAGGAGGACCCCGCGCAGTGGAACGCCCTGCGCGCCGCCGGAGCCGCCGACGCCGCCGACCGGCTCGGCTCCGACGCGCGGGCCGGGCTGATGAGCGACGTCGACCACGCCCGCATCACCCGCGCCTGGCAGGGCGTGCGCAGCGGACGCCACAGCCTCGCCACCTTCACCGGCGCCGTGCTGCGCGAGGGCGCCGCCGCCTGTCTGCACCCTTCCGGCGAGCGGGACCTGCCGGGCCGGCTGGCCCGGCACGACCTCGTCACGGGGCAGGTGCGCCTCGGCACGACCGCCGACGACGCGCGCAACCCGTACGCCTACCGCGGCACCGGGATGGCGCTCGGGCCCGAGCTGCTCGGGACCTCGCTGCTCGCCGTCGGGCCCGCCGGCTCCGGCAAGACCGGCGGGGTCGTCTGGCCGCTGGTGGAGTCGCTGTGCCTGCACGCGCTCGCCGGACGGGCGGCCGTGGTCGTCGTCGGAGCCGCGGGCGCAGGCCTCGGCCCGGTGGACGCGTACGACGTCGTGGTGCGGGTCGGCAACCCCGAGTCCGTGTACGACCTCGACCTGTACGGCGGCACCAGCGACCCGGACGAGGCCGCGGCCGTGCTCGCCGAGGCGCTGGTCGGAGATCTCGCCGACCCGCACCCCAGCGGGGACAGCCGGCGGTCCACCACCGTGCTCGCCCAGCTGCTCGGACCGTACCGGGCCGTCCACGGACGCTTTCCCTCCGTGCCCGAACTGCGGCAGCTCCTCGACGGGGCGCCCGGCCCCCTCGGCGCGCTCCGCAAGGCGCTCACCGACGGCGGCCAGGAGTCGCTGCTGCGGGAACTCGACGCACGGGAGCGGCAGATGGGGCAGCCCGGCGACCTGGGCGGGGTGCTCGCCGACCGGGTGGCGCTGCTCGACCGGCCCGCCTTCGCCGGCTTCTTCGACACCTCAGGACAGACCCGGCCCTTCTCGCTGCGCGCGCTGGACCATCCCGTACGCGTACGGATCGACCTGCCCCAGCGCGGGCACGCGGATGCCTCACGGATCCTGTCGCGGCTCGTGCTCGCCCAGTTCGCGGCCAGTGTCGCGGTCCGCGAGGACCGGTCCCTGTTCGCCTGCCTCGTGCTCGACGACGCCACCGGCGTCGTCACCCCCGATGCCGTACGAGGGATCCAGCGGCTGCGCTCCGCCAACGCCGGGGTCGTGATGACCCTGCGCACGCTCGACGACGCGCCCCGCCCGCTGCGCTCGCCCCTGCTCGGCGCGATCGGCTGCCGGGTGGCGCTGTCCGGACTCACCCCGTGGGACGGGCAGGACTTCGCGGAGGTCTGGGGCAAGGAGTGGATCGAGGCCCGGGACGTCACCGACCGGCAGATCATCGCGGAGACACCGGCCGGGAAGGCCGTCCACATGCTGCGCCGGGTGATCACCGGGAACGCGCCGACCGCCCGGGCCGTGACCGTGCGCCAGGTCGAACGGGAACGGTGGTCGGCGTCCGAACTGGCGCACGCGGTGCCACCGGGGCACGCGGTGCTCTCACTCACCAGCGTGCGCGGGGAGCACGCGCCCCCGCTCCTGGTGGATCTGCGGAACCCGGGAGCGGAAGCCTGAGTGGCGACAGCCGCGGTGCGTAGAGGGCCGGTGGGGCTCCTGGGGGGTGTGCGCGGGCGCATCCGGCAGGACGTCTGGACATATGGTCACGGGTCGACCGTACGGTGAGGCAGAATCGGTAGAGGTCGTTCATACATCGCGGCCAAAAGATCACCTCGTCATCACTTCGTCCATGACTGTCGAAGAACCCGTGAAGACCTGAAGGTCCCATGCCACCCACGCTCGCCTCGCTCGTCCACCACTCGGCGCTCAAGCTCACCGTGCGCGCGGGCAGGGAACGGCTGGACACGCCCGTGCGCTGGGTGCACGCCAGCGAGCTCACCGACCCCGTGCCCTACATGGAGGGCGGGGAACTCCTCCTCATCACGGCGCTCAAGCTGGACGCCGAGGACGCCGACGCCATGCGCCGCTATGTGCAGCGGCTGGTCGGAGCGGGAGTGGCCGGGCTCGGCTTCGCCGTCGGCGTGCACTACGAGAAGATCCCCGACGCCCTGGCCGACGCCGCGGCGGAAGAGGGCCTGCCGCTCCTGGAGGTCCCCCGGCGCACCCCCTTCCTCGCCATCAGCAAGGCCGTCTCCGCGGCCATCGCCGCCGACCAGTACCGGGCGGTGACCGCGGGGTTCGCCGCTCAGCGCGAACTGACCAGACAGGCGCTGAGCGACGGACCCGAAGGGCTGCTGTCCGCGCTCGCCTCCCAGGTCGACGGCTGGGCCGCGCTGTACGACGCCTCCGGTGCCGTCGTCGCCACCGCGCCGGAGTGGGCCGGCCGCAGGGCCGCCCGGATCATCGAGGACGTGGAGCGGCTGCGCGACCGGCCCGCGCCGGCCAGCTCCGTCGTCGGCGGGGGGCCCGCGGACGGCACGGACGGCACGGACGGCGAGGACCGGATCGAACTGCACTCGCTGGGGACCGGGCGCCGCTCCCGTGGCGCGCTCGCTGTCGGCACCGCGTCCGCGCTGGGCACGGCCGAGCGCTACGCCGTGCACTCCGCGATTGCCCTGCTGACCCTCGTCACGGAACGGTCCCGTTCGCTGTACGCCGCCGAACAGCGGATCGGCGCCGCCGTGCTGCGCATGCTGCTCGCCGGGCAGCCCGACCACGCCCGCGGGGTGGCCGGGGACCTGTACGGCGGGCTGCTCGACGCGCCCTACCGGATGATGCTCGCCGAGGCCGCCTCCGCGTCCGCCGGGCGGGCGCGGGCCAGGGGCGGTGCCGACGCCGACTCCGACGGGGCCGACCCGGACGGGGTCGAGGCGGCCTCGGTCGTGCTCGCCGAGGCCGGGGGCGATCTGGTGGGCGGGTTCGTCGAGGTCGCGGAAGCCGCGGCGGCCCGGTCCGGGGAGGCCGTGCTGATCGTGCCCGACGGGGAACGGCGGCTCGTGGTGCTCGCCGCGGACGGGGGCGCGGTCGTCACCGCCTGCACGCGGTACGCGCACACCGTCGGTATCGCGCGGAGCGGTTCCGAGCAGGGGACCGACGAGGACGAGCTGGTCGTGGGCGTGTCCGCGCCCGCCGGGCCGGTCGCCGCCGGGGCCGCCTACAAGCAGGCCGAGCAGGCGCTGTCCGTCGCGCGGCGGCGGGGGCGGGTGCTGGTCGAGCACGAAGAGGTGGCCACGGGGTCCGTGGTGCCGTTGCTCGCGGACGACGCGGTGCGGGCGTTCGCGGACGGGCTGCTGCGGGCGCTGCGCGAGCACGACGCGACCGGGCGGGGGGATCTGGTCGCCTCGCTGCGGGCGTGGTTGTCGCGGCACGGGCAGTGGGATGCGGCCGCGGCGGATCTGGGGGTGCATCGGCATACGCTGCGGTACCGGATGCGGCGGGTCGAGGAGATCCTCGGGCGGTCGCTGGACGACCCGGACGTACGGATGGAGCTGTGGCTGGCCCTGAAGGCGACGGCTGCCGTGACGGCGTCTGCGGGGGAGTAGGCCGGCTTCGGCCGCGGCTGTTGATGGGTGCGGGTGAGTGGGGGCTGGGGTCTTTGCGCAGTTCCCCGCGCCCCTAAAAGACTGCGCAGTTCCCCGCGCCCCTGAAGGCCCCCTAGGGGCGCGAGGAACGGCGCGCGCAACCCCCACAGACCCGCGGCCGACGACGGCCCGAGCGGCACGCTCGCCCCCCACCGGCCTCCGGCCAACGAACGGCCCGAGCGGCGCGCTCAACCCCCACCGGCCTCCGGCCAACGACCTGCCCGAGCCCCCGACCCCTTAGGGGCGCGGGGAACTGCGCGCTCAACCCCCACCGGCCCGCGGCCGACGATCCCCCCGAGCCACCGACCTCATAGGGGCGCGGGGAACTGCGCAATCTTTTCGGCTGCAGGCCGGTGGGGGCCGGTCGCGCCGTTCCCCGCGCCCCTGAAGGCAGGCCCCCTTGACGAAGTGGAGCCATGTTCATGAACAGTGCTCCTTCGTGGACAAGTGGCCCCCGGCAGCCACGGGCCTACCGTGGAGGCGTCCAGCAGTTGACCTACTTCATGGAAGGGGCGGGGACCTCATGACTTCCACCCATGCCTTCTGGCTTGCCGGGCGTCAGGCCACCGGTGAGGCCACCTTCGACGTCACCTCGCCCTGGGACGGGCACCTCGTCGGCAAGGTCGGTGTGCCGAGCGACGCGCAGGTCGAGGAGGCCGTCGCCGCCGCCCACGCCGTGCGCGACGAGTTCGCCGCCACCCCCGCCCACGTACGGGCCGCCGCCCTGGACCACGTGAGCAAGCGGCTCGTGGAGCGCACCGAGGAGATCGCCCGGCTCATCTCCGCCGAGAACGGCAAGCCGCTCAAGTGGGCCCGCGGCGAGGTCGGCCGGGCCGTGTCCGTGTTCCGGTTCGCGGCTGAGGAGGCCCGCCGGTTCAACGGCGGCGAGGCCCAGCGGCTGGACACCGACGCGGGCGGCCAGGGCCGGCTCGCGCTCACCCGGCGCTTCCCGAAGGGCGTCGTGCTCGGCATCGCCCCCTTCAACTTCCCGCTCAACCTGTGCGCTCACAAGATCGCCCCGGCCATCGCGGCGGGCGCGCCCATCATCCTCAAGCCCGCCCCCGCGACCCCGCTCAGCGGCCTGGTCCTCGGCGAGCTGCTGGCCGAGACGGACCTGCCGGCCGGCTCCTGGTCCGTGCTGCCCGTGGCCAACGACAAGATGCCCGCGCTGGTGCAGGACGAGCGGCTGCCCGTGATCTCCTTCACCGGGTCCGACAAGGTCGGTTACGCGATCATGGACTCCGTACCGCGCAAGCACCTCACGCTGGAGCTGGGCGGCAACGGCGCGGCCGTCGTGCTCGGCGACTGGGCGAGCGACCAGGACCTCGACTGGGCCGCCACCCGCATCGCGACCTTCAGCAACTACCAGGGCGGCCAGTCCTGCATTTCCGTGCAGCGGGTCATCGCGGACGCGTCGGTGTACGACCGGCTGCTGCCCCGGATCGTCGCGGCGGTCGAGGCCCAGGTGACCGGGGACCCGTCCGACGACACGACCGATGTCGGCCCGCTGGTCAGCGAGGACGCCGCCAAGCGGGTCGAGTCGTGGGTCGACGAGGCCGTCGCGGCCGGGGCCGAGCTGCTCGCCGGCGGCAAGCGCGACGGCGCCTCGTACGCGCCGACCGTGCTGGCGGGCGTACCGGCCGACGTGACGATCGCCTGCGAAGAGGTCTTCGGGCCCGTCCTCACCGTGCAGAAGGTCGACGGGGAGGCCGCCGCCTTCGCCGCCGTCAACTCGTCGAAGTACGGGCTCCAGGCCGGGGTGTTCACCCACGACGTGCAGACCGCCTTCCGGGCCCACCGGGCGCTGGAGGTGGGCGGTGTGGTGATCGGCGACGTGCCCTCCTACCGCGCCGACCAGATGCCGTACGGCGGGGTCAAGGAGTCCGGTGTCGGGCGCGAGGGCGTGCGGTTCGCCATGGACGACTACACCTACGAGCGCGTCCTGGTCCTCACGGGGCTCGCTCTCTGAGACCGGACCTCGGGACCCTATGGCTACTGACAATCGTTTTCATGTAGTGTGCCGGGCATGGCCGTTCCGAAGCGCAAGATGTCCCGATCCAACACCCGGCACCGCAGGTCCCAGTGGAAGGCGGCGACGCCCGATCTCGTCCCCTTCCACCTCGACGGGCGCGAGTACGCCGTGCCCCGCCGCCTGATCCGCGCCTACGAGCGCGGGCTCATCCGGCCCGAGGGGTGATCGAACCGCAAGGGTGAACCAGCCCGAGGGGTGACCCCCGCACCCGCGGGCGAAGGGGCCCGGCACCGCTGCCTTCCGGTGCCGGGCCCCTCCTTTGTGCCGTCGGCGATCCCCGGGCCCTCAGCCGGAGAAGCCGACGTGCGCGAACCGCAGCGGGCCGCGCAGCTCGATGCGCAGGTCGTGGACCCCGGACGCGGCGAACGGGCTGGTCACGGAGGTGTAGGCGTACGGGCCCGTCGTGGGCGCGATGTCCAGGTGGGCGATCGCCGGGGCGTCGTCCAGGGCCAGTTCGAGGGTTCCCTCGCCCGACACCTCGACCGTGACGGACCGGGCGCCCGGCCCGAAGTCGCAGGCGCGGTAGACCAGTTCGGCCGAAGGGGGGCCGGCCGAGTCCGGATCGGCAGGGGTCACCGCGTCGCCCGAGCGTTTCGTACGGTCGACGATCTCCACGCCGCGCTGTTCGTCGAAGTCGGCCGAGCGCAGGCCGCGTTCGAGGACCGGGCGCGGGGCGGGGGGCGTACCGGCCGGGTCGATCGTCGCGCTCAGGCGGATGTCCTCGGCGGACGCGCCCGCGAGGAGTTCGTACCCGCCGGGTTCCAGCCGTCGGCCGCCGTGTGCCACGTCCCAGAACTCGAAGGCGGAGAGCGGGAGTTCGAAGGACAGTTCCGTGGTGGCGCCCGCGGGAAGATGGACCCGGCGGTGTGCCAGCAGCTCACGGCGGGGGCGCGGCACGGACGGTGACACGGGGCGGCCGTAGAGCTGGGCCACCTCGTCGGCCGCCGTGTCACCGGTGTTGGTGACCGTGAAGGTGACCCGCGCGGACTCCTCCCCGACCCGCGCCACCAGGTCCGCGTACGCGAAGGACGCGTAGGAGAGGCCGTGGCCGAACGGGAAGAGCGGGGTGCCCTCGAAGTACAGATACGTCTGACGGCCGCCGATCACGTCGTAGTCGAGGAGGCCGGGCAGGTCCGCGTCCGAGGCGTACCAGGTCTGGGGCAGCCGGCCCGCCGGGGAGACGTCGCCCGCCAGCACGCGGGCCAGCGCGGCGCCGGCCGCCTGGCCGCCGTGGGCCGTCCACAGGACGGCGGGCAGGTCCGTGGGGTCGATCGCGTACGGGTACGAGGACGTGACGGCCAGGACCGTGCGCGGGTTCGCGGCCCGTGCCGCGTCGAGCAGCCGTTGCTGGTGGGCGGGGAGCGCGAGGGTGGTGCGGTCCTCCGTCTCACGCCCGTTGATGTGCGGATCGTTGCCGACGACCACGACGACGACGTCGGCGGAGGCCGCCGCGTGCGCCACCGCGTCCTCGCCGCGTTCGGTGGTCTCCGGTTCCAGGACCACCGGATTCTCGTCGGCAACCTTTACGCCGTCGGCGGTCACAGAGACGTAGCGACCCGTGCCGATGTGCCGCAGGAGGTGCCCGTTCCCGTGCCCACCCTCTCGGGAGCTCCGGGGTTCCAGCCGGAACGTCTCCTGCACGACCCAACCGCCCGGCTGGTCCGCCGAGGCGCGGACGAAACCGTCCTCGGCGACGGAGAGGTACCGGCCGTCGGGAGCGCGGAAGGTGAGGACGCCCCCGCCCCAGTCGATCAGCGCCAGTTCGGTGCCCACGTCGTCGGTGGTGAGCGGCGGGAGATCGGTGCAGCCCGCGAGCAGGGCCGGGTCCAGCGCGCCCGCGGCCCCGCGGACCTCCTCACGCGCGTCGTCCGCCCTCGGCACGCTCAGATACGTGCCCTCGGCGGTCCTCAGCCGTACGCGGTCCACGCCCTCGGCGAAGTCCACGCGGTCGGCGCCGAAGCGGTCGTACAGGCCCTCCAATGGTGTGGACCGGTGGATGAGGGTGCCGCTGTACCAGTCGAGCTTGCACTCGTCGGCGAGAAGCCCGACCACCGCGATGCGCGGGCCCTCCCCGCCCGGGGTGCCCTCCCCGGTCGGGGTGTTCGCCACGCTCGGGATGTCCTCCCCGGTCGAGGTGCCCTCCCGGATGAGGGGGAGCAGGCCGCCGTCGTTCTTCAGCAGGACGATCGCCTGTTCCGCCGCCTCCCGGGCGAGCGCCCGGTGCGCGGGGGTGTCGAAGTCCTTGGCGTCCGCGTACGGGTCCAGCAGCGGGTCGAACTCGCCGAGCCGGAAGCGGACCGACAACTGGCGGCGGACCGCCGCGTCGATATCGGCCTCGGTCAACAGGCCTTGGCGCAGGGCCTCCTGGACCCGTTCCACGATCTGCGCGCTGTCCGTGCCGTGGTCCGTGAAGCTGTCGACGCCGGCGAGCAGCGCCGCGGCCGTCGCCTGTTCGTGCGTGTCGAAGTAGTGCTCGGAGTCGACCAGGTTCGAGGGCGCGCCCGCGTCCGAGCAGACCAGCAGGTCCTGGTCCGTCCAGGTGCGCAACTGCTCGGCCAGATAGGGCGACACATGGTTGGGGCGGCCGTTGACCAGGTTGTACGCGGGCATCACCCCGGCCACCGCGCCCGCCTCGACCGTCTCGCGGAAGGCCCGCAGGTCGTACTCGTGCAGCACACGGGGGCGTACCGAACTCGACGCGGTGGCCCGGTCCGTCTCGTTGTTGTGCGCGAGCCAGTGCTTGAGGACCGGAGCCGTGCGCCAGTAGGCGGGGTGGTCGCCGCGCAGACCGCGTGTGTACGCGGTGGCGATCGCCGAGGTCAGCCTCGGGTCCTCCGAGTAGCCCTCCTCGTTGCGGCCCCACAGCGGGTGGCGCAGCAGATTCACCGTGGGCGCCCAGACGTTGAGGCCGACGCGGTCGTCGCGCGAGCGCATCGCGCGGACCTCGGTGGAGACCGCCTCGCCGACCCGGCGCACCAACTCCTCGTTCCAGGTCGCGCCCAGGCCGACCGCCTGCGGGAACACGGTCGCGGGGCCCATCCAGGCGACCCCGTGCAGGGCCTCCTGACCGGTGCGGAACGCGGCGATGCCGAGGCGTTCGACCGCGGGCCCGAACTGGTGCAGCATCGCGACCCGTTCGTCGAGGGTGAGCCGCGACAGAAGATCGTCGATGCGCTTCGCGAACGGCAGCTGCGAGTCGCGGAATGGCGGCGTTTGTGCAGTCACGCGAGGATCCCTTTACGGAAGACGGGAAGGCCGAGGCGGAGCATTCGAAGCGCTTCGATGCTGATTCGACGAGCCCCGGGTGTCAAGACACCCAGACGCAACAGCCCCGCGTTCTCTCCGCACATCCGCTCCGACCCCAAGGGGCGGGAGCGGCCGGTACAGACCTCTCCCGCCCCGCCACACCTCCGAGGAATGTTTGAATCGGCTCTTGTGCACCCCCAGGTGTTCACTTAACCTCGCAGCAACATCGAAGCGCTTCGACTGATCGACGGTACTGCTCCCGAGTGCGCAGACCTCCGAGGTTCGCTTCCGCTCAGCTCAGCTCAGCCAGTTCCGCTCAAGACACCGCAGCCGACGGCCACTTGGCCAGGTGTCCTGCTGTGCGCCACGAAGGGTTGACGCAATGAC
The DNA here is from genome assembly GCF_042728395.1 of Streptomyces sp. NPDC060205. Taxonomy (NCBI): domain Bacteria; kingdom Bacillati; phylum Actinomycetota; class Actinomycetes; order Kitasatosporales; family Streptomycetaceae; genus Streptomyces; species Streptomyces sp. NPDC060205. The sequence goes on along the minus strand of NZ_JBHWZP010000018.1, from coordinate 19,450 downwards.
GCCGAACACCTCCGCCCCCGGCACCGGCCGGAGAAGCTTCCTCGCCTCCACGGCGGTCGCCACCGTCGCGGTGGCCGGCGGGATGCCGCTGCTGGCCGCGTGCGGCGGCTCCGACGGCGGCAAGAAGGAGGGCACGACCTCGGGCAAGGACGCGAAGAAGATCCTTCCCACCTTCGTGGCGCAGAACGTGGTGACGCCGGACATCGCGTCGAAGAACGGATCCTCGCTCGGCTTCACCGGCAAGCTCGTCACGGCCGACCTGAAGACCTCGGTGTCCGGCAAGCTCGGCAAGGGCAGCACCATCAAGATCATGTCGCCGTTCTGGGGCTCGCCGCCGAAGGGCGACAACCCCTACTACAGGGCGATGAACGAGAAGATCGGCGCCAACGTCGTCTGGCAGAACCAGGACGGCAACACGTACGACGAGAAGCTGGGCGCAGTCCTCGCCTCCAGCGACATGCCGGACGTCGTGGTGATCCCCGGCTGGAACATGGGCGGCAAGATACCCAGTGCCATCATCAGCAAGATGGCCGACCTCGGCCCCTACCTCTCCGGTGACAAGGTCAAGGACTATCCGAACCTCGCCGCCGTCCCGACCGACGCCTGGCAGCGCTCCATCTTCGGCGGCAAGCTGCGCGGTCTGCCGATGCCCAGCTCGTACGTCGCCAACATCGTGCCGTACTACCGCAAGGACATCTTCGACGCCAAGGGATACGAACTGCCCACCTCGGCGGCCGAGTTCCTCGCCCTGGCCAAGGAGATCACCAGCGCCAGGGCGAAGGTGTGGGCCTGCGACGACATGAAGTGGACGGCGTTCAACAGCTTCGGCGTGCTGTCCGGGAGCGAGAAGCCGCTCGGCTGGAACCTCGTCGACGGCAAGCTGGTCTACCGCGTGGAGACCGACGCATACCTCGAAGCGCTGGAGTGGACGCGCAAGCTGTACTCCGCGGGAGTCGTCCACCCGGACGCCAAGGCGCAGAACCAGGGCGACTCCAGTCTGCGCTTCACCGCCGGCGAAGTCCTCGTCTACAACAACGACATCTCGCACTGGTGGGCCAAGACCACCGAACAGGCCGCGCAGAACAAGAAGTTCCGTATCGACGGCATGGACATCTTCGGCCATGACGGCGGGGATCCCACGCTGTGGGCCGGGGCGCCCGCGAGCATCTTCGCCTTCGTCAACAAGAAGGCGTCCAAGGCGGTCGTCCAGGACGTGCTGGCCGCCGCGAACGTCACCGCCGCCCCGTACGGCACCGAGGAGTACATGCTCACCAACTACGGGGTCGAGGGCACGCACTACACGGTCAAGGACGGCACGCCCACCAAGAACGACAAGGGCAACCAGGAGGTCCTGAACGCCTTCGTGATGCTGGCGAGCCCCGCTTCCACGATCGCGCACCCCGACCTCCCGGAGATCGCGAAGGCACAGGTCGAATGGCAGCAGCGGATGGGCGCCTTCACGAAGAAGTCCCCCTTCTACGGACTCCAGATCATCGAACCGGCCCGGTACACGAACCTCTCCAACGACTTCGAGCAGCTGGAGGACGACGTCGTCCGGGGCCGCAAGAAGATCAGCGACATGCAGCAGGCCGTGTCGGACTGGAAGAGCCAGGGCGGCGACAAGCTGCGGGACTGGTACGGGAAGCTGCTGGACGACAGCGGATCCGCGCAGGGGTGACCCGGTGGCCCACAGCACCGCTCCACGTGACGCCACTCCGGCCGACGCCGCTCCCGGTGACGCCACCCCACGCGACACCACTCGGCGCGGCGGCACTCCGGTGGCCGCCGCGTCGTCCGACCCGGGGGTCACCAGGGCCGAGAAGAGAGCCCTGCGCAAGGCCCTGAACGGCGGCGGTGGCGGCACCTTCAAGGTCCGCTTCGGACGGGACCGCACGCTGGTCCTGATGACCCTGCCGGCCGTCCTGCTCGTCCTGGTCTTCAACTACATACCGATCCTGGGCAACGTCGTCGCCTTCCAGGAGTACGACCCCTACATCAGCGACAACGGCTTCATCGCCCTCTTCCACAGCCCCTGGGTCGGCTTCGAGCAGTTCTCCCGGCTCTTCGAGGACTCGGCGTTCTGGGACGCCGTCCAGAACACCCTCGTCCTGTTCGGGCTGCAACTGGTGCTCTTCTTCCCCGTCCCGATCCTGCTCGCGCTGCTCATCAACAGCGTGATCAGGCCGCATGTGCGGGCGGTGTCCCAGGCGATCCTCTACCTGCCGCACTTCTTCTCCTGGGTGCTGGTCATCACCGTCTTCCAGCAGATCTTCGGCGGCGCGGGCATCATCGCGCAGACCCTGCGACGGCACGGCCACGAGGGCTTCGACCTCATGACCGACCCGGGGATCTTCAAGTTCCTGGTGACGGCGGAGGGCGTGTGGAAGGACGCGGGCTGGGGCGTCATCGTCTTCCTCGCCGCGCTGGCCTCCGTCAGCCCCGATCTGTACGAGGCCTCGGCGATGGACGGGGCCGGCCGGTGGCGGCGTATGTGGCACGTCACGCTGCCCGCGCTCCGTCCGGTGATCGCCCTGCTCCTCGTGCTGCGCGTCGGTGACGCGCTCACGGTCGGCTTCGAGCAGATCCTGCTGCAGCGGGACGCGGTGGGACCGGGCGCGGCGGAGGTCCTCGACACCTACGTGTGGTGGAACGGCGTCCGCAACCAGGACTTCAGTTACGCGGCGGCGGCCGGCCTGATCAAGGGCGTCGTCAGTCTCGGACTCGTCCTCGCCGCGAACAAGGTCGCCCATCTCATGGGCGAGCAGGGGGTGTACAAGAAATGAGCGCCGTGACCGAGGGTGCCGTGACCGAGGACCGGCCGGGGGCCGGGGGACCGAGGACCGGGGGACCGAAGGCGCCCGGCCGCTGGGCGGCCCCGCCGAGGCCCGTCTGGGAGGAGGAACCGCGCCGCGCCGGACTCGCCGGCAAGGCCATCGCCCTGGGCCTCGCCTGCCTGGCCGTCCTGTTCCCGCTGTGGATCGTCGTCGTCACCAGCCTGTCCACGAAACAGACCATCAGCGAGGCGGGCGGTCTGGTGCTGGTCCCGAGGGACCTCACCCTCATCGCCTACCAGGAACTGCTGAGCGGCGGCCAGGTCACCCGCGCCACCGTCGTCAGCCTGGGCGTCACCGTCGTCGGCACGCTGTTCTCGATGACGGTGTCGATCCTCTGCGCGTACGGGCTCTCGCGCGTCGGGTCGCTCGGGCACCGCTGGTTCCTGATGACCCTGCTCGCGACGATGTTCTTCGGCGCCGGGCTCATCCCCACGTATCTGCTGGTGCAGTCGCTGGGGCTGACGGACACGTATCTCGCGCTGATCCTGCCGAGCGCGATCAGCGTCTTCAACATCCTGGTGCTGCGCGCGTTCTTCATGGGCATCTCGCCGGAACTCACCGACAGCGCGCGGATCGACGGGGCGGGGGACTGGCGGATCCTCTGGCAGATCGTGCTCCCGCTGTCCCGGGCCGTCATCGCGGTGATCACGCTCTTCTACGCCGTCGGGTACTGGAGCGCGTGGTTCAACGCGTCGATCTATCTGAGCGATCAGGACATGATGCCGCTGCAGAACGTGATGATCCAGCTCGTGCAGAAGCAGGAACCTCCGGTGGGGTTGGGGCAGGCGATTCGGGCTGGACAGTTGTCCGCGCTCGCTGTGCAGATGGCTGTGATGGTGTTGGCGTTGTTGCCTGTTGCGTTTTTGTCGCCGTTCGTCCAGAAGCACTTCAAGAAGGGGATGTTGACCGGCGCGGTCAAAGGCTGATGGGTTGCCCCGCTGGGGGTGGTTGTCGGGTGCCGGTTCGTCGTGGCTGGTCGCGCAGTTCCCCGCGCCCCTGAAGGGGCGCCTCCCCGGGCGCCCTCCCGGGGCTCTATCGAGCGAGGTGTGTCATGAGCGCGACCAGTCCCCGTAAGTCAGTCGGGCTCGCCGGTGTCGCCCGCGGGCGCGTTCTCTTCGGTGGGGACTGGAACCCCGAGCAGTGGCCCGAGGAGGTCTGGCATGAGGACGTGCGTCTCATGCGGGAGGCGGGGGTCAACTCCGTCACGCTCGGTGTGTTCTCCTGGGCGAGGATCGAACCACGCCCGGGCGTACGGGAGTTCGGCTGGCTGGACCGGCTCATGGACCTCGTGCACGGACACGGCATCGGGGTCGTCCTCGCCACCCCGACCTCCTCGCCCCCGCCCTGGCTGGGCCGGCTCCACCCGGACACCCTGCCCCGTGACGCGGACGGCCGCACCGAGTGGTGGGGCGGCCGTCAGCACTTCTCGCACTCCAGCGCCACCTACCGCCGTCACGCTGCCGCGATCACCGAGGACCTGGCCGCCCGCTACGGCAGCCACCCCGCCCTCATGATGTGGCACATCAACAACGAGTACTGCACCTACGACTGGGGCGACGAGGCGGCCGGCACGTTCCGCCGCTGGCTCCGGGACAGGTACGGCACGCTCGACGCGCTCAACACGGCCTGGGGAACCGCCTTCTGGAGCCAGGGGTACGGCGACTGGGAGGAGATCCTGCCGCCGCGCCGCGCCCACTACCTGAACAACCCCACCCAGGTGCTCGACTTCAAGCGCTACACGTCCGACATGCTCCTGGAGTGTTACGTGGCCGAGCGGGACATCGTCCGCCGGCACTCCCCGGACCTCCCGGTGACCACCAACTTCATGCCGCTGTGGGCGGGGCAGGACGCCTGGCGATGGGCCCGGGAGGAGGACGTCGTCTCCGTCGACCTCTATCCGGATCCGCGCGACCCCTTCGGCGCGCAGGAGGGCGCGCTCGTCCAGGACATGACGCGTTCCCAGGCCCGCGGGCCGTGGATGCTGATGGAGCAGGCGGCGGGTTCGGTGAACTGGCGGGGCGTGAACCACCCCAAGCCGCGCGGCCTCAACCGGCTCTGGTCCCTCCAGGCGGTCGCCCGGGGCGCCGACGCCGTCTGCTACTTCCAGTGGCGGCAGTCCCGCCAGGGCGCGGAGAAGTTCCACTCGGGCATGCTCGGCCACGCGGGGGAGCGGGGCCGCACCTACCAGGAGGTCAAGCGGCTCGGCGCCGAGCTGCGGCGGATCGGCGCGCAGGTGACGGGCCGCCACTCGGCCTCCCAGGTCGCGATCCTCCACGAGTGGAACGCCTGGTGGGCGGGCGAGCAGGACGGCCGGCTCTCCCGCGAGGTCGGGTATCCGCAGGTCGTGCGGGCCTGGCATCGCGCCCTGTGGGAGGCCCACATCAGCACGGACTTCGCGCACCCCGAGCACGACCTGTCCGCGTACCGCCTCGTCGTCGTGCCGCAGCTCTACCTCCTCACCGACACGGCGATCGACAACCTCGTCGCGTACGTACGAGGAGGGGGCACCCTCGTCTGCGGCTTCCTGACCGGGATCGCTGACGAGGACGACCGGGTGCGGACCGGCGGGATGGACGGGCGGCTGCGGGAACTGTTCGGCATCCGCACCCTGCACGAGTGGTGGCCGCTCGATCCGGGCGAGTACGCCGAGTGCGAGGGTTTCCGGGGCACGCTGTGGTCCGAGGAGATCGAGGCCGGGACCGAGGAGGCCGGGGACGTCGTCGCGCACTCCCGCTACAAGGGCGGCGAACTCGACGGACTGCCCGCCGTGCTGCGCAGGGGCCGCGCCTGGTACGTCTCCACGCTGCCCGAACCCGACGCCCTGCGTGAGCTGTTGGAGGGCGTGGCGGCGGAGGCGGGGGTCCGCCCGGTGCTCGAAGGACTGCCCGCACAGGTCGAGGCCGTACGCCGGGGAGACCTCCTCTTCGTCCTCAACCACGGGCGCGAACCGGTCACGGTGGCGGTGCCGGGGAAGCACCGGGACCTGCTCGGCGAACGACCGGTCACGGACACCCTCGAACTGGGGCGGTACGGAGTGGCGGTGCTGTCCCCATGACCACGGGTCGGCACACCGTGCCGCCTCCCGCGCCGCACGGGTCCTGGGAGCCGACTCCCGGGGCCGCGGCAGACGTACAGCGCAGCCATCCCCCACATCCCCCCACCCATGGAAGGGACACCATGGCATCACGCACGCCGAACACGAGGACGAGGACGAGCAGGAACGCGCACCGGATCGCCAAGGCGCTGCTGGCGCCCGCGCTCGCTCTCGGAGTGACCGTCGGGCTCGCCTCCGCCCCCGCCTCCGCCGCGGTCTGGAACTCCTGCGACCAGTGGGGCAACACCAGCCTGGGCGGCTACACGCTCTACAACAACATCTGGGGCTCCGGCGCGGGCAGCCAGTGCATCTGGGCCAACTCCGGCACCAACTGGGGAGTCTGGGCCAACCACCCCAACACCGGCGGCATCAAGTCGTACCCCAACTCCAAGAAGGTGATCAACAAGACGATCACCTCGCTCGGTTCGCTCTCCAGCAGCTACAACGTCACGGTCCCGTCGGCCGGCGCGTACAACACCTCGTACGACATCTGGGACACCGACTACGACTACGAGATCATGCTCTGGGTCAATTACAACGGGGCCGTCGGTCCGCTCGGCACCGCGCAGGGCAATGTCACCCTCGGCGGTCACACCTGGTCCGTCTACAAGGGCAACAACGGCGCCAACGAGGTGTTCTCGTTCCTGCGCACCTCGGACTCGAACTCGGGCAGCGTCAGCATCCTGCCGATCCTCAAGTGGATCAAGGACACCAAGGGCTGGATGGGCAACGAGACCATCGGTGATGTCCAGTTCGGCTTCGAGGTCACGTCCTCGTCCGGCGGCCTGGACTTCGTCACCAACAACCTGACGGTCAGCAGCAGCTGACCGTCAGGTGCGGCGCGCGGCTACTCGGTGACGGGCAGCCGCGCGCCGTCGCGCAGGAACAGCGGGATACGGTCCAGCGGGGCGTCGACGGTCACGGCCGCGCCGCCCGGGTACTCCTGCCCTGTCCACGCGTCCGTCCAGCGCGCGCCCGCCGGAAGATACGCCGTACGGACCGTCGCGCCCGCCGTGAGCACCGGCGCGACCAGCAGATCCCGGCCGAAGAGATACGCGTCGTCCACCGACCAGGCCGCCTGGTCCTCGGGGAACTCCAGGAACAGCGGCCGCATCACCGGCAGCCCCTCCTCGTGGGCCTCCCGCATGACCTCCAGCACGTACGGCTTCAGGCGTTCGCGCAGATGGAGGTACTTCTCCAGGATGGGCCGGGCCACTTCGCCGTACGACCACACCTCGTTCGGGCCGCCGGTCATCTCCGGGCCGAGCGGCAGGCCGGGGTCGCGGAAGCCGTGCAGGCGCATCAGCGGGGACAGCGCGCCGAACTGGAACCAGCGGATCATCACCTCGCGGTACGCCGGGTCGTCCGGGTCGCCGCCGTGGAAGCCGCCGATGTCGGTGTTCCACCAGGGGATGCCCGACAGCGAGGTGTTGAGGCCCGCGGCTATCTGGCGCCGCAGCGTCGCGAAGTCCGTGCCGATGTCCCCGGACCACAGGGCCGCCCCGTAGCGCTGACTGCCCGCCCACGCAGAGCGGTTGAGGGTGACGATCTCGCTCTCGCCGGCCGCCAGCATGCCCTCGTGGAAGGCGCGGGAGTTCTCGCGCGGATACATGTTGCCCACTTCGAGGCCGGGGCCCGCCCAGTAGCGCAGGTTCTCCTGGAAGCCCGGCTTCAGCTCGGGCTCGCAGGCGTCCAGCCAGAAGGACGTGATCCCGTACGGCTCCAGGTAGTTGTCCCTGATCTTCGACCAGAGGAATTCCCGGGCCTCGGGGTTCGTCGCGTCGTAGAAGGCGACCTGGACCGTGGAGGCGACCTCCTTGTCCGGCCAGTCGGCGTGTGCCATCGGCCCGTACTGCGTGCCGACGAACCAGCCGCGCTGCTCCATCAGCTGGTGGTTCTCGGAGAGCGGGGAGACGGACGGCCAGACGGACACGACGAGCTTGATGCCCAGCTCCGCCAGCTCCCGCTGCATGGCGGCCGGGTCGGGCCACTCGGCCGGGTCGAACTTCCAGTCGCCCAGGTGCGTCCAGTGGAAGAAGTCGCAGACGATGACGTCGATGGGCAGCCCGCGGCGCTTGTACTCCCGCGCCACTTCCAGGAGTTCGTCCTGGGTGCGGTAGCGCAGCTTGCACTGCCAGAAGCCCGCCGCCCACGCGGGCAGCATCGGCGTCCGCCCGGTCACCGCGCTGTAGCGGCGCTGCGCGTCGGCCGGATCGCCCGCCGTGATCCAGTAGTCGATCTGCCGGGCCGAGTCCGCCACCCAGCGCGTGCCGTTGCCCGCCAGCTCGACCCGGCCGACCGCCGGACTGTTCCACAGCAGGGTGTAGCCGCGGCTGGACGTGAGGACCGGGATGGTCACCTCGGCGTTGCGCTGCACCAGGTCGAGGACGGCACCCTTCTGGTCGAGCAGCCCGTGCTGGTGCTGCCCCAGGCCGTACAGCTTCTCGCCCTCGTAGGCGGCGAAGCGCTGCTCCAGGCGGTGGTATCCGTTGCCCACGGGTGTGTAGAGCCGCGGCCCGGGCCACCAGAAGTGGGCGCGCTCCTCGGTGAGGAGTTCGCTCCCGTCGCCGGTCCGCACGAAGCGGATCAGCCCCTCGGCGTCGACCTCGACCGTCAGCGCGCCGACGGTCAGCAGCCCCCGGCCGCCCTCGGTCTTGACGGTGGCCCCGGCGGCGGGCGGCTCGTCGAGGACGGCGGCGGGCAGGCCCTCAAGGATCGGGCCGCCGAGCCTGGCCCGGACCCGTACGGCGTCGGGGCCCCACGGCTCGATGCGTACGGTCTCCTGCCGGCCGCTCCACTCCAGCGCGCCGCCGCGTTCCCGGAACGTGCCGACGGTTGGGGAGGACTGGGTGAGACTCGCGGACCCCGAACCGGACGGTCCCGGCTGCCCGGCCCGTCCCGGTTGCCCGGCGCGTTCCGGCCGGTTCTCGACATGCTGGTTCATGCGGAGTGCTCCTGAAGGGAGGAGGGGCGACAAGACCCGGTTACGTGGCTCAGGAGGACCAGGTCGGGGAAGTTGAGCGGGAGTGGACGTGGGGCGGAGGCGGGTCGGGTCAGGAGGTGGCAGGGGCCGGGCCCGTGCTCGCCCGGACCGTCAGCTCGGGCGAGATGAGCACGACTTCGTCCTTGCCGCGCCCCTCCAGCTTGGCGATCAGATGCTCCACCGCGTTACGGCCCATCTCCTGGGCGGGGATGGCGACCGAGGTCAGCCGCACCGAGGCCTGGACGGCTACCTGGTCCGGGCAGATCGCGATCACCGAGACGTCCTCGGGTACGGCCCGGCCCTGCCGGCGCAGCAGCGCGAGCAGCGGCTCGACAGCGGACTCGTTCTGTACGACGAACCCCGTGGTGCCGGGGCGTTCGTCGAAGACCCGGGCCAGGGTCAGGGACATCGCGTCGAAGCCGCCCTCGCACGGGCGGTGCAGGACGCGCAGGCCCAGCTCGCGCGAGCGGGTCCTGAGCCCGTCGAGCGTGCGCTCGGCGAACCCCGTGTGCCGTTCGTACACCGCGGGCGCCTCACCGATGACAGCGATGTCACGGTGTCCGAGCATCGCGAGATGTTCGGCGCACAGCGCGCCCGTCGCACCGAAGTCGAGGTCCACGCAGGTCAGACCACTGGTGTCGGCGGGCAGCCCGATGAGGACGGACGGCTGCTCGGTGCCGCGCAGCAGCGGCAGCCGCTCGTCGTCCAGCTCGACGTCCATCAGGATCATCGCGTCGGCGAGCCCGCTGCCGGTGACCCGGCGCACGGCGTCGGGGCCCTCCTCGCCGGTGAGCAGCAGCACGTCGTACCCGTGGGAGCGCGCCGAGGTCGTCACCGCGATGGCGATCTCCATCATCACGGGTACGTACATGTCCGTGCGGAGCGGGATCATCAGCGCGATGATGTTGGACCGGCTGCTTGCCAGCGCCCGGGCTCCCGCGTTGGGGTGGTAGCCGAGCACCTGGATGCTCTCCTCGACCCGCTGCCGGGTGCCCGCGGAGATGGACCGCTTGCCGCTGAGGACATAGCTCACCGTGCTCGCCGAGACTCCGGCGTGCTGGGCGACCTCGGCGAGGGTGACCATCCGGGTCTCCGGTTCTGTGTGAAGCGCTTCGACGGGGCGCTGCGCTGACAGGGGCGAGTGAAGGTGGCTTGACAGTAGCTTGATGGCGGGTGGGTGTCCATAGGTTGTCGAAGCGCTTCGACTCCGACGGGGGCGCGGGATGCCCACCGGGGGTGGGGGCTCGGGTTTGGTGGCGGGTGCCGGCCGGTGGGGGTTGAGCGCGCAGTTCCCCGCGCCCCTGGCGGGGCGGCCCTGCGGGCCTGCCCCGCCTCGTCATGGTGCGCGAGGGCTGGTGGGTGGGGGCGTTATCGGGTACATACGATCCAGTAGCACCGGTGAGTAACGTAACCGGACCAAGATCCCTATACGCGGCGAGGTGAGCCTCTTGTCCGCAACACCCCACCAGCCCGCTGTCTCCGAACGTGAGGCCCGTCAGGTCGCCGAGGCCGCGCGGGAGCAGGACTGGCGCAAACCCAGCTTCGCCAAGGAGCTGTTCCTCGGCCGCTTCCGGCTCGATCTGATCCACCCCCACCCGATGCCTCCCGGTGAGGACGCCCAGCGCGGCGAGGAGTTCCTCGCCAAGCTGCACGACTTCTGCGAGACGAAGGTCGACTCCGCGCTCATCGAGCGGGAGGCCCGCATCCCCGACGAGGTGATCAACGGGCTCAAGGAGCTCGGCGCCCTCGGGATGAAGATCGACACGAAGTACGGCGGCCTCGGCCTGACGCAGGTCTACTACAACAAGGCGCTCGCCCTGATCGGCTCGGCGAACCCGGCGCTCGGCGCCCTGTTCTCCGCGCACCAGTCGATCGGCGTACCGCAGCCGCTGAAGCTCTTCGGCACCCAGGAGCAGAAGGACGCCTTCCTGCCGCGCCTGGCCCGTACCGACATCTCCGCCTTCCTGCTCACCGAGCCGGACGTGGGTTCCGACCCGGCGCGGCTCGCGACCAGCGCGGTGCCGGACGGGGAGGACTACGTCCTCGACGGCGTGAAGCTCTGGACGACCAACGGCGTGGTCGCCGACCTGCTCGTCGTGATGGCGCGCGTACCGAAGTCCGAGGGGCACAAGGGGGGCATCACCGCATTCGTCGTGGAGGCGGCCTCGGAGGGCGTCACCGTCGAGAACCGCAACGCGTTCATGGGGCTGCGCGGCCTGGAGAACGGCGTCACACGCTTCCACCGGGTCCGGGTGCCCGCCGCGAACCGCATCGGCGCGGAAGGGGCCGGCCTCAAGATCGCCCTGACCACCCTCAACACTGGACGGCTCTCGCTGCCCGCGATGTGCGTCGGCGCCGGCAAGTGGTGTCTGAAGATCGCCCGCGAGTGGTCGTCCGTACGGGAGCAGTGGGGCAAGCCGGTCGCCCACCACGAGGCCGTGGGCGCCAAGATCTCCTTCATCGCGGCCACCACGTTCGCCCTGGAGGCCGTGCTCGACCTGTCGTCCCAGATGGCCGACGAGGACCGCAACGACATCCGCATCGAGGCCGCCCTCGCCAAGCTGTTCGGCTCCGAGATGGCCTGGCTGATGGCCGACGAGCTGGTCCAGATCCGCGGCGGCCGGGGCTTCGAGACCGCCGACTCGCTCGCCGCGCGCGGCGAACGGGCCGTCCCCGCCGAGCAGGTGTTGCGCGATCTGCGCATCAACCGTATCTTCGAGGGCTCGACGGAGATCATGCACCTCCTGATCGCCCGCGAGGCCGTCGACGCCCACCTCTCCGTCGCCGGAGACCTCATCGACCCCGACAAGTCCCTGGCCGACAAGGCGAAGGCGGGCGCGAACGCCGGGGTCTTCTACGCCAAGTGGTTCCCGAAGCTGGTCGCGGGCGCAGGTCAACTCCCGCGCGCGTACGGGGACTTCCACCCGGCCGGGCACGTCGACCTCTCCGGCCATCTGCGGTACGTGGAACGCTCGGCCCGCAAGCTCGCCCGCTCCACCTTCTACGCCATGTCCCGCTGGCAGGGCCGGATGGAGACCAAGCAGGGCTTCCTCGCCCGGATCGTCGACATCGGCGCCGAACTGTTCGCGATGAGCGCCGTCTGCGTGCGCGCCGAACTCCTGCGCACCACGGAGGCGCACGGCCGCGAGGCTTACCAGCTCGCGGACGCCTTCTGCAGTCAGTCCCGCATTCGCGTCGAAGAACTCTTCGGCCGGCTGTGGTCCAACACCGACGATCTCGACCGCAAGGTCGTCAAGGGCGTTCTCGGCGGTGCCTACACCTGGCTGGAGAACGGAATCGTCGACCTGTCCGGCGACGGCCCCTGGATCGCCGACGCGACCCCCGGAACATCGGAAAGGGAAAACGTCCACCGCCCCATCCGCTGACCTTTCTCCCAGGAATGCACTCCTGTCCCCGCCGTCGTTCCGCTGCTTGCCGCACGGAAATTCAGCGTCAACAATGAGCGGACCGGCGAGCGGGGGCAGCGCCCCGTGAGGGGCGCGGGGAACGGCGCAATCTTTCAGCTTTTCAGGGGCGCGGGGAACTGCGCGACCAGCCCCCACCGGCCGGCACCCGAAGAACGGGATCAGGTACATCCGCGTCAGGGGGTAATTCCAGTGCCGGTACTGGGTCTGGACAACATCACCGGCAGGATAATGCGCGCAGGCGAAGGCAGAATCCTCCGCAAACTCCAGCGCACAGCCGAACAGGTCGCCTCCCTCGAAGCGGAATTCGAGCAGCTCACCGATGAAGAGCTCCAGGCTCTCACGCCCGAGTTCAAAGAACGCCACGAGGCGGGCGAAAGCCTCGACGACCTCCTGCCGGAGGCATTCGCCGCGATGCGCGAGGCCGCCCGCCGCACCCTCGGCATGCGCCACTTCGACGTACAGATCATGGGCGGCGCGGCCCTCCACCTCGGCAACATCGCCGAGATGCAGACCGGCGAGGGCAAGACCCTGGTCGCCACCCTGCCCGTCTATCTCAACGCCCTGACCGGCAAGGGCGTCCACCTCGTCACCGTCAACGACTACCTCGCCCAGCGCGACGCCGACTGGATGGGCCGCGCCTACCGCTTCCTCGGGCTGACCGTCGGCGTCATCAGGACCCAGTCGACCCCGGCCGAACGCCGCGAGCAGTACGCCTGCGACATCACCTACGGCACCAACACCGAGTTCGGCTTCGACTACCTGCGCGACAACATGGCCTGGTCGAAGGACGAACTCGTCCAGCGCGGCCACCACTTCGCCATCGTCGACGAGGCCGACTCCATCCTCATCGACGAGGCCAGGACCCCGCTGATCATCTCCGGCCCGGCCGACCAGCCCACGCACTGGTACGAGGCGTTCGCCAGGATGGTCACGCGGATGCGCGGAGTCGCCGTCCAGGACGAGAACTTCACGACCCCGGCCGACAAGGACCGCCTCGCCGGACTGCGCGCCACCCACGACTACGAGTACGACCCCAAGAAACGCACCGTGGCGATCCTCGACCGCGGAGTGGAGTTCCTCCAGGACCAGCTCGGCATAGACAGCCTCTACGAGTCCGACCACACCTCCCTCATCGGCCATCTGAACAACGCGCTCAAGGCGAAGGAACACTTCAAACGCGACAAGGACTACGTCGTCACGAACGGCGAGGTCCTCATCGTCGACGAGCACACCGGCCGCATCCTCGCCGGACGGCGCTACAACGAGGGCCTGCACCAGGCCATCGAGGCGAAAGAGGCGGTGACGGTCAAGGACGAGAACCAGACCCTCGCCACGATCACCCTGCAGAACTTCTTCCGGCTCTACGACAAGCTCGGCGGAATGACCGGCACGGCCATGACCGAGGCCGCGGAGTTCCACCAGATCTACAAACTCCACGTGGTGCCGATCCCCACCAACCGGCCGATGGCCCGCGCCGACGACCCCGACCAGATCTACCGGACCGTCGACGCCAAGTACACGGCGATCCTCGACGACATCGCCGACAAGCACGACAAGGGCCAGCCGGTCCTCGTCGGCACCACCTCCGTCGAGAAGTCCGAGATCCTCGCCGCCCGGCTCAAACAGCGCGGCATCCGGCACGAGGTGCTCAACGCGAAGAACCACCAGCGCGAGGCACAGATCGTCGCCCAGGCGGGCCGCAGGGGCGCGGTCACCGTGGCCACCAACATGGCCGGGCGCGGCACCGACATCATGCTCGGCGGCAACCCGGAGGCCATGGCGCTCGCGGAACTGGACCGGCGCGGCCTCACCGCCGAGGAGAGCCCGGAGGAGTACCGGGACGAACATCGCCGGACCCTGGAGCGGATCAAGGAGTCGGTCGCCGCCGAGCACGACGAGGTCAAGGACCTCGGCGGGCTGTACGTGCTGGGCACCGAGCGTCACGAGTCGCGCCGCATCGACAACCAGCTGCGCGGGCGCTCCGGTCGCCAGGGCGACCCCGGCGCCTCCCGTTTCTACCTCTCCCTGGAGGACGACCTGATGCGGCTGTTCCGCGCCCAGATCGTCGACCGGGTGATGTCCATGGCGAACGTCCCCGACGACGTCCCCATCGAGAACAAGATGGTCACCCGCGCCATCGCCTCCGCCCAGTCCCAGCTGGAGCAGCAGCACTTCGAGTCCCGCAAGGACGTCCTCAAGTTCGACGAGGTCCTCAACCGCCAGCGCACCCTCATCTACGCCGAGCGCCGGCGCGTACTGGCCGGGGAGGACCTGCGGGAACAGATCCTCCACTTCATGGACGACACCATCCGCGCGTACGTCGCCGTGGAGACCGCCGACGGCTTCCCCGAGGAGTGGGACCTGGACCGGCTCTGGGTCGCCTTCGAACAGCTGTACCCGGTCGGGGTCACCGTCGACGACCTGGAGGAGGCCGCGGGCGACCGCTCCGACCTCACCGCGGACTCGATCGCCGACGCCGTCATCGAGGACGTCCACGCCCGCTACGAGGAGCGCGAGGCCGAGCTGGGCGCGGGCGCCCTGCGCGATCTGGAACGCCTCGTGGTGCTGTCGGTCCTGGACCGCAAATGGCGCGAACACCTGTACGAGATGGACTACCTGCGGGACGGCATCGGACTGCGGTGGACGCTCGGGCGGGAGCCGATCATCGAGTACGAGCGTGAGGGCTACGACATGTTCGTCGCGATGAACGACGCGATCAAGGAGGAGTCCGTCGGGTACGTCTTCAATCTGGACGCGTCCGGCAAGTCCGCCGGTCAGGAGGGGCTGGAGGCCGGTCGCCGTACGGACGGGCTGCACTTCAGCGCGCCCACGCTGGACACGGCGGAAGGGGTCGTCGAAGGGGACTTCGAGCCTTCCGACGCCGTGCCCGCGCCTCCGGCGGAGGGGGTGGCCGACGGGAAATCGCGTCCCCGGCGGGCTGCGAAGTCGCGGCCGCGGCGGAAGCGCAAGAGGTAGGGGATCCGCGGGATCGTTCGTCGGTGCGGCCCGGTGGGGGCTGGTCGCGCAGTTCCCCGCGCCCCTAACGGGGCTCCGCTGTCCCCGGGTCCTCGTGTTGCGGCAACAATGGGGGGATGAGCGACAGTCCAGCCCCCCTCGCCGATCCGCATCTCGTCTTCGATCCTGTGGACGGGAGCCGGGACGTCGTGATCCTCGGCTCCACCGGATCGATCGGTACGCAGGCCATCGACCTCGTGCTGCGCAACCCCGACCGGTTCCGGGTGACCGGGCTCTCCGCGGCGGGCGGGAGGGTGGAGCTCTTGGCGGAGCAGGCGCACCGGCTCCGCGTCAAGACCGTCGCCGTGGCCCGCGAGGACGCCGTACCGGCCCTGCGCGAGGCCCTTTCCGCACGGTACGGGCCCGGGGAGCCCCTGCCGGAGCTGCTCGCCGGAGCGGACGCGGCCACCGAGCTGGCCGCCTCCCCGGCACACACCGTCCTGAACGGCATCACCGGCTCGATCGGCCTCGCCCCCACCCTCGCCGCCCTGGAGGCGGGCCGCACCCTCGCGCTCGCCAACAAGGAGTCGCTCATCGTCGGCGGCCCCCTGGTGAAGGCGCTGGCCGCACCGGGCCAGATCATCCCCGTCGACTCCGAGCACGCGGCCCTGTTCCAGGCGCTCGCCTCGGGCACCAGGGCCGACGTACGCAAGCTCGTCGTCACCGCCTCGGGCGGCCCCTTCAGAGGACGTACGAAGGCCGAGCTGGCCGACGTCGGACCCGAGGACGCCCTCGCGCACCCCACCTGGGCCATGGGCCCGGTCATCACCGTCAACTCCGCGACCCTCGTCAACAAGGGTCTCGAAGTGATCGAGGCGCACCTCCTCTACGACATTCCCTTCGATCGCATTGAGGTGGTCGTGCACCCGCAGTCGTATGTCCACTCGATGGTCGAGTTCACGGACGGCTCCACGATGGCCCAGGCGACGCCCCCCGACATGCGCGGGCCGATCGCCATCGGTCTGGGCTGGCCGCAGCGCGTCCCCGACGCCGCGCCCGCCTTCGACTGGTCGAAGGCGTCGAGCTGGGAGTTCTTCCCGCTCGACAACGACGCGTTTCCGTCGGTGGGGCTCGCCCGGCACGTCGGGGAGCTCGCGGGCACGGCCCCCGCGGTGTTCAATGCGGCCAACGAAGAATGCGTGGACGCGTTCCTGAACGGCACGCTGCCGTTCAACGGGATCATGGAGACCGTCACCGAGGTCGTCGCCGAGCACGGCACACCCCGTACGGGAACCTCGCTCACCGTCGCGGACGTCCTCGAAGCGGAGACCTGGGCCCGCGCCCGGGCCCGCGAACTGACAGCACAGACAGCATCTCGGACGACAGCCAAGACAACGGCGGAGGCTCGTGCATGACGACCCTGATGATGATCCTCGGCATAGTCGTCTTCGCGGTCGGCCTGCTCTTCTCGATCGCCTGGCACGAGCTGGGGCATCTCTCCACGGCCAAGCTCTTCGGCATCCGCGTGCCGCAGTACATGGTCGGCTTCGGCCCGACGATCTTCTCGCGCAGGAAGGGCGACACGGAGTACGGGGTCAAGGCGATTCCGCTCGGCGGCTACATCCGCATGATCGGGATGTTCCCGCCCGGCCCCGACGGCCGTATCGAGGCCCGCTCGACCTCCCCGTGGCGCGGCATGATCGAGGACGCCAGGGCGCAGTCCTTCGAGGAACTGCAGCCGGGCGACGAGAACCGGCTCTTCTACACGCGCAAGCCGTGGAAGCGCGTGATCGTGATGTTCGCCGGCCCGTTCATGAACCTGATCCTGGCCGTCGCGATCTTCCTCGGCGTGATGATGACCTTCGGCGTCCAGACCCAGACCACCACGGTCGGCAAGGTCTCCGACTGCGTCATCGAGCAGAGCGAGGCCCGCTCCGAGTGCCGGAAGAGCGACACGGCGGCGCCCGCCAAGGCCGCCGGGCTCAAGGGCGGTGACAAGATCCTCGCGTTCAACGGCGAGAAGGTCACCGACTGGTCCGCCCTCCAGGCCGACATCCGCGCCAACCCCGGCAAGGACGTCACCCTGACCGTCGAGCGCGACGGCAAGCAGCTCGACCTCTCCGCCCACCTCATCCGCAACCAGGTCAGCAAGACCGACGGCCAGGGCGGCTACGTCGAGGGCAAGTACGTGTACGCCGGGTTCCTCGGCTTCACGCCCGCCTCCGGCATCGTCCAGCAGTCCTTCGGACAGTCCGTGGACCGCATGGGCGACATGATGCAGAACGGCGTCGAGTCGCTGCTCAACCTGCCGTCCAAGGTGCCCGCCCTGTGGGATGCGGCCTTCGGCGACGGCCCGCGCGAGCCCGACTCCCCGATGGGAGTGGTCGGCGCGGCACGCGTCGGCGGCGAGGTCTTCACACTGGACATCCCGCCGGAGAACCAGATCGCGATGATGCTGTTCCTCGTCGCGGGCTTCAACCTCTCCCTGTTCCTGTTCAACATGCTCCCGCTGCTGCCGCTCGACGGCGGGCACATCGCGGGTGCCCTGTGGGAGTCGCTGCGGCGCAACGGCGCGAAGGTGCTGCGCCGCCCGGACCCCGGCCCCTTCGACGTGGCGAAGCTGATGCCGGTCGCGTACGTGGTGGCCGGAATCTTCATCTGCTTCACGATCCTGGTCCTGATCGCGGACGTGGTTAACCCGGTCAGAATCTCGTAGCCATACGGAGTTTGCGGCGGCCGGACACCATGCGTGTCCGGCCGTCCTCCATCGGGTGGTCCTGTTCGGGGAATGTGCTTCTGGCTTCGAGGGTGCCGTAATCTCGATGACTGGAGCCCGTCAGCTTTCGGGACCGACCGAATCCTTACCTTGGGGTTGCACAGCAGATGACCGCGATTTCACTCGGCATGCCGGACGTTCCGACCAGGCTCGCCGAGCGCCGCAAGAGCCGGAAGATCCAGGTCGGAACCGTGGCGGTGGGCGGCGACGCACCCGTCTCGGTCCAGTCGATGACGACCACGCGCACGTCGGACATCGGCGCCACGCTTCAGCAGATCGCCGAGCTGACCGCGTCCGGCTGCCAGATCGTGCGGGTGGCGTGCCCCACGCAGGACGACGCCGACGCGCTCGCCACCATCGCCAAGAAGTCGCAGATCCCGGTCATCGCCGACATCCACTTCCAGCCGAAGTACGTCTTCGCGGCGATCGACGCCGGCTGCGCGGCGGTCCGCGTGAACCCCGGGAACATCAAGCAGTTCGACGACCAGGTCAAGGAGATCGCGCGGGCCGCGAAGGACCACGGCACCCCGATCCGCATCGGCGTCAACGCCGGCTCCCTCGACCGGCGGCTGCTCCAGAAGTACGGCAAGGCGACGCCCGAGGCGCTCGTCGAGTCCGCGCTCTGGGAGGCGTCCCTCTTCGAGGAGCACGACTTCCGGGACATCAAGATCTCGGTCAAGCACAACGACCCGGTGGTCATGGTCAACGCCTACCGCCAGCTCGCCGCCGCCTGCGACTACCCCCTCCACCTCGGTGTGACCGAGGCCGGCCCCGCCTTCCAGGGCACGATCAAGTCGGCGGTCGCCTTCGGGGCGCTGCTCAGCGAGGGCATCGGCGACACCATCCGGGTCTCCCTCTCGGCCCCGCCGGTCGAGGAGATCAAGGTCGGCATGCAGATCCTGGAGTCGCTGAACCTCAAGCAGCGCCGCCTGGAGATCGTCTCCTGCCCGTCCTGCGGGCGCGCCCAGGTCGACGTCTACAAGCTCGCCGAGGAGGTCACGGCCGGTCTCGAAGGCATGGAGGTGCCGCTGCGCGTCGCCGTCATGGGCTGCGTCGTGAACGGGCCCGGCGAGGCCCGCGAGGCGGACCTCGGTGTCGCCTCCGGCAACGGCAAGGGCCAGATCTTCGTCAAGGGCGAGGTCATCAAGACGGTCCCGGAGTCGAAGATCGTGGAGACGCTGATCGAAGAGGCGATGAAGATCGCCGAACAGATGGAGAAGGACGGCGTGGCCTCCGGCGAGCCGACAGTGGCCATCGCGGGCTGACACCGCCCCGGCCCGCTCCTGCCCCCCTTCCGCTGCGTGCGGCATCCCATCGGGTAGTCCTCCAGGCGCGGGCCTCGTCGTGGCTGGCCGCGCAGTTCCCCGCGCCCCTAAAAGC